>VBHS01000077.1 GCA_005881295.1 Chloroflexota bacterium | reverse complement strand
TGTTTATGGCCTGGGCCACTCGGAAGAGATAGTGGCGAAAGCGCTCAAGGGGCGCTCAGATCGTCCCTATGTTTTCACAAAGGGCTCACGAGTGTGGAATGACCAGGGCGAAATAACAAGCAGTCTGAAAGAGCAGTCGCTGCGGCGCGAGGTGGAGAACAGCCTGCGCAGGCTCGAGGTAGATACTATCGACCTCTACCAGCTTCACTGGCCTAATCCTGACCCTGATATCGAAGAGGGCTGGAGCACCCTGGCGAAATTGAAGTCCGAAGGCAAACTGCGCTATATCGGCGTTTCGAACTTTAGCGTCGAACAGATGGAGCGAGCGCGGAAAATTGCGCCGATCACCTCGCTTCAAGCGCCATATTCTCTCATCAAGCGAGATATTGAACGCGACATCCTGCCCTATTGTCAGGAGCACAATATCGGCGTTATCGTCTATTCACCGATGATGTCTGGCCTGCTCAGCGGAAAGATGACCAGGGAGCGCATCGACAATTTCCCAGAAGATGATTGGCGCAAACGTAACGAGGAATTCCAGGAACCTCGTCTTTCACGCAATCTCAAGCTGGCAAGCCTCTTACAGGATATTGGCTATCCATATAATCGCACCACCGCTGAGGTCGCTATAGCCTGGACGCTGCGGCACCCGGCGGTAACAGGAGCAATCGTGGGAGGCCGACGTCCTGAACAGGTCGAAGAGATCATTGGAGCCGCCGAATTCCGCCTGTCCGAAAGCGAGCTTGAGCAGATTGAGAAGTTCCTGCAAGAAAACCCTTAAGGGACGGATAATGAGAGTAGTGTGCCCCAGCTAGACAATAGGCTCGAGATGTTGCGCAAACCACTGACTTGTCAACTCCGCCACCTGTTTTAGCGCGTCAGAAGCTTCAAAGAGACCTGCGCTGGAAGCAATGCTTTCCACCTTCTTGTTGGTCTCTGAGGCTATGGGCATATTTTGCAGCGCCTCGCGGTTCATTTGCTGCGCGGCGCTATCATTATCCCGCACCATGAGCAATGTTGGGGCCGCTACACGAGTAAGATAGGGTCGAGCCAGGTCTATACGCCCCTCGCCCACAACGATAGCATAAACGAGGTCGGGGCGTTCAGCCGCGGCGATGAGGGCTGCGGCGCCCGTCGCACCACTCCCAAAATAACCGATAGTAAGGTTCTGCGTCTCCAGGTTCACTGTCAACCATTTGGAGATACCTATGATGCGCTGGTACAGTATACTCACATTGAAGCGGAAGAATTGCGTTTCACCGTCTAATTGCTCTTCGTCCTCTGTCAGCAAATGAACAAGCAACGTAGCCAGTTCTGCTTCATAGAGTGCATCCGCGAGCAGGCTATAAGAAGAAAGTGGTTCTATGTGTTTACTGCCCTGTGCCAGTAAGACTATACCTCGTGCGTTTTGTGGTATGCTCAATTCGCCCGCGAGCTCAAGGGCTCCTGCCGCTACTTGCACCAGTCGTGCTTGCCTACCTCTCTCAGAAGACGGGCTCTCCATCATTTTTTCTCCCTTAACTGCAACTTTGACGCCGTTTTATTTAGCATAATGCAAGAGTATACAGGCATACAAGTCAACAACAAATGGCCCGATTGATGTTGCTCCCTACTCTGATAAAAAAGCACATTTGCTACATTCGCAACAAGTGCGACAAGTGCGACAAGTGCGACAAGTGCGACAAACAGCAAGCAGAGTGATCACATCGGGCCATCGATCAAGCTACCAGTCTGCCATTGACAGGGGAATAAGTGCTAGTATATAGGGAGTTGCCTGTATACTGGCACCTACGAAATCAAACCGACCCACACGAAAGAGATTTTAACAGCTTGACGATGGCAGACTATTCGAGGTCCTTACTTCACGACAAGGCCCACCTGGTTGGAGAACCAGAAGTACTTCATGCTATAGATATCAAAAAGGCAAGCCCCTGGATACTGCTGGCGACGATCCTCGGCTCTAGCATGGCCTTTATCGACAACAGCGTTGTCAATGTTGCGCTGCCCAGGTTACAGGCCGATCTGAATGCGTCAGCTACGCAGGTCCAATGGGTTGTAGAGGCCTACGCGCTCTTTCTCTCAGCTCTTATCCTCGTTGGCGGTTCACTGGGCGATTCGTTTGGTCGCAAACGGATCTTTGCTATCGGTATCGCTCTTTTTGCCGTGGCATCCATAGGCTGCGGAATCTCGCAAAACATCTCGCAGTTGATTGCGACCCGTGCGCTGCAAGGGGTCGGAAGCGCCTTGTTGACCCCTGGCAGCCTCTCTATCATCCGCGCGACCTTTCCCGCTGAACAGCGTGGACGAGCTATCGGCATGTGGTCCAGTTTCTCAGCCATCACTACCGTTCTGGGACCGCTGCTGGGCGGTTGGCTGGTGCAGTATGCCACGTGGCGCTGGATCTTCTTTATCAATATTCCCCTGGCGGTAATAGTGCTGGTCGTCCTGTTCTGGCACGTTCCCGAGAGCCGCAATGCCAGCGGTAGGACTCACTTAGACTGGTCAGGGGCGCTGCTTGCCACTATCGGCCTGGGGACGCTTGTCTATGGCCTGATCGAATCGAACAACCTGGGACTTTCGAACCCGCTGGTGCTTGCCATGCTTACTCTTGGCGTCGCGGCCCTGGTCGGATTTATCGTGGTAGAGCTTCGCAAGGCTCGACCTATGATGCCGCTGACGCTCTTCCGTTCGCACACATTTACTGGCGCAAACTTGGTGACGTTGATGCTCTACGCGGCCCTGGGAAGCACCCTTTTCTTCCTGCCCTTTAACCTCATTCTCGTCCAGGGCTATCCCCCCGCTGCTGCCGGGGCGGCATTTGTACCTTACACCCTCTTGATCTTTGGCCTCTCCCGCTGGTCGGGGGGATTGGTGAGCCGCTTTGGCGCTAAGCTGCCGCTTGTCATTGGCCCCTTGCTCGCAGCCACAGGCTATTTCCTCTTCACGCTGCCTGGCATCGGCGGCATTTACTGGACAACCTTTTTCCCGGCGGTGGTGGTCTTAGGGCTCGGGATGGCTACAACCGTTGCCCCATTGACAACCACAGTACTGGGAGCAGTGAAGGATCGTTACGCGGGTATTGCCTCGGGCATCAATAACGCGGTAGCGCGGGTAGCGGGTCTGCTGGCTATCGCCGTGCTCAGTATCTTTGTCCTGCATACCTTTAATAGCAGTCTCGACAGCCGTCTGGATGCACTGCATGTTTCACCCGCGATACGGCAGTTGCTGGATGACCAACGAATCAAGCTCGCGGCCACCCAGGTTCCGGCGACGGTACATGGCACGCTCCATGCCGAGTTACAACATGCTATCGCCGCGGCTTTTGCGGACAGTTTCCGACTGGTTATGTGGATTGGAGTTGGTCTCGCGCTCACGAGCGCATTATGCGCTTTCTTACTGGTTGAAGGGAAGTCCACTTCAAAGAGCGAATAATCTACTCTAAACCTTCTTGATATCAAGAGAAGCCAGGTACTGGCATTCAACGTACGCCTGGTAGGCCCCGGCTGAGCCTGGAGCGTCGGTAGGTCCTCCATTGGGTGGAATAGTGCGGCCAGTATATGCATCTCCCGCCAGCTGCTTCAATTGCAGCGCCGCAGTCATGACGGCAGGATCTGCAAGGCTGGAGGCCTTGAGGATTTGCGCATCATAGCCACGCATTTGTTGTATCCAGCTCTTCAAGTCAGCCAGCGCGTTGCCCACATTCTGGGCATGCTGGCGTAATGTGGCGTTATCTCCAGCTGTCTGACTTATCTTATCTACCTGTGCAGATAGAGCGTCGATGTAGCCTTGCTGCGTTGGTGAGGAGAGGAGACCAACCGGCAGCGAGAGCATATCTGGGTATGAGGCCGGTAAATCTCCGCTGCTCCTCGCAGACCGGGAACCATCGATCAGCTCGATGATACGGATTGCCTGGCGTTGGGTCAGCGCGTAGCCCTGCTTCGACTGGATACTGTCCACCACGCTTACAGCCTTGTCATTGATCCCCTTGATGGAGTCGAAGAGTCCGCTGATGAGGCTCGCATGGGTAGGGTAGCCGGGCAGAGAGTACAATACATGCTGGATATACGGGAAGGAAGCGGCAGGCAGATCTGCCTGATAGACTTTGGCGCTAAGCGTAGGTGCAGCAGGCGCGGAGGTTCCATTGTTTTCTTCAGTCACGAAGACACCGCGGATAAACGCCAGGAGATTGCTATGATTTGCGTTCCCTGGATAGAACAGCGTCGCGGAGCCATTTTGCAGCGTGAGAGTGCCCATTGGTATTGCCTGCCCCGAGACGTTCTGGAGCCAGGCAAAATAGTGGTTCCCTTGTGGCGGATCAGGGACGTTTTGCACTTCGATGTGCAACATATCGTTCTTCCCAAGCGCATCATCCTGGAAGAAGACGTGTCCAACTACGCCGTTCGTTGAAGGAGTTGAAGCAGAACGGAATAAGAGACTGACCCCAAGCGAACCGACGACGACCAGCAGGAGGAGCGAACCGATAATTGCCAGCGCCACCGGCGATAGGAAATTTCTAGAGCGCAATTTCAAATCACCTGCTGCTATTGCTGACGACACCACAGAGGTCGCAGGAACCTTCATCGAAGGCGTCGCTAACCTGCCCCCGTTCTGCGTTTGCTGCTGAGGTAAGTCAACGCGCTGAGCGGCGGTGGTTCCAGGGATGGGTACAGGTGTTTTCGGGTTCAATGCCAGGGGGACAGTTGTGGGACGAGTATTCTCTCCTATTGTTTGTTTGCCCGCGTTCCCTTGCCCTGGCAGCGCAACATGTTCCGAGGAGATATCCGAGAGAGGTTGTGATACTCCCAGGAAGGATGACATGCCATTGGCCGACCGGCGCACCTGGCGGTTGGGATCGCGCAAAGGCCCACTGTTCCTATAGAAAAGTGGCTCCTCGGATTTATTCAATGTCATTTGCGGTAACCGCTCTATGGAGCAAGCTTCAGCGATAGCTCTTGCCAGCAATGTTGCCGTGGCAAAGCGTGTCTTAGGATCTTTCGCCATGGCGCGCAGTATCACTTCTGAAAGTGGAAGGGGAACATTGGGGTTAATGAGCATGGGAGAGGTGGGTAGCGTATTGAGGTGATGCATCATGATAGCCATGCTGCCGTCATGTTTTTTATGTCGAGCAGGATATTCGATGGTTTGATGTTGTTATGAACGATCCCCTGTTCGTGCGCATAATCAACGGCGGCACCAACGCATGTAAAGAGATTCACAATCTCGGCGACAGGCGGGAACATTCCCATATGCGAGGTACGCTGGATACTCTTCACGAGCGTGGTTTGCCCCTCGATGTAGTCCATGACTATATAAGGGGTGGTCTCGTTGCTGGACTCCGATGGACGGGAAATATTGGCCTCGCGTACTTGCACAATGTTGGGATGGTGCAGTGCCGTTATGCCTTGCCATTCTTTCATGAAGAAGGTAATGAAATTGGGGTCATTCTGAAGCAGATCGGGATGAAGCATTTTCACGGCAACATCCTGCCGGGATTGTCTATCAACACCTTTCCAGACCTCGCCCGTGCTCCCGTATCCAAGCAGTTCCTGCAACTCGTATTTTCCAAGGCGTCGTGGGGTTGCGTTCATGGTTCTTTTCCTTAACCGCAACAAAATCAACAAAATATTACTACAATCCCATCACTACCATACAACTTTTTAGACATGCGTTCAAGTGCCTGAGACTTTTTTCCCATGCTTTCGCCTGCAATGGAGGCTTCGCGACTTGTCGCAAAGCCAGGCAATTGATAGCGCGAACCAGGTTGCTCGTGGCTGCATCATGAGCAACCTGAATAAAGCGTCAATACAAGTGCGGGAAATATCACCGCAGAAAATATTTGAGTTATCCGCAACAATCACGTCAATATATTTAGAATAAATTGAAGCTTGTATATCAAAGTTATGGCATTCAAGTGTAAGGTGAAAGATGATGATGCTCGACTACTTGATAATCACAACGATATGCACGCTCTTGCTATTTTGGTGGGTAGCGCATCGTATTAGCCATCCATTCAAATGCACCTGTGGGTTCGAGACACGCTTCGCTCATAGATTTAAGAAGCACCTGCTACAATCTCATCGATGGGGGTGAGTGCTGCTCACACAAGAAGATGTGATGCAAGCAGCACAAACGCATGATTTGTCGTGTAACCAGAAACGGCTTATCCCATAAGAAATAGGTGAAGGAGAGCCATGCAAAAACATGGTATGAAGATGCTTTCTTTTCCGCTATAATAGAGGCTACACGTAACAAGTAAAGGGGAAACAGGTGCGTTTCAGTCTGCAGGACATCAAAAAACAGGTATATCGACGTGGGGGAGAACTCTATGTCGGGTTGCACTTCCTCCGGCCAGGCGAGCTGCGGCTAGAGATAGAACGCTTGATTGCTTATCATGAGCAATTGATGGGGCAACCACGGCGGCAGTTCTCCCAGGACGAGGCCCGCGCATGTGTAGGCGATTACCGGCTGGCCCATTGTCTCATAGCTGCACTGAGCGCCTGGTATCACTGGCAGCAGCGCTCCTGGTCAGAGGTGTTCCAACGCATCGGCAGCGAATCCCAGTCGCTGCTTGAAATGGCAGGTATTACTTCTCCTATCCAGTTGCGGCTCGCGCTTTATGATTATGTCAACGAACACCAGCAAGGTTTCCTGGACGCACAGGAACGCGCTGCCACTTTGCAGAAGTTCTCGGCCACATACCAGCTTGGCGCTTCAGACCTGGAGTACCTGCTAGCGCTGGACAGCGACGATGAAGAGGTGCTGACGCGCGATTCGCCGCGTCCCCCGTCCGCGCAGGATGTGGCGACATTGTATAACCAGTGGGCTTTTGAGTCGGCGCTCTTCAATGCCTCGAACGTGCGCTTTATCATCGACTGTAACGCTTTTGAACATGCGCAGAGCGGAAATGATCTCCCCGCCGGCGCGGCCGGGCAGATCGGTACTGGTATCGGCACAGTCGTCAAACGCCTCTGTTACCTGGCTCGCCGGCTCGGCGTCTATTATGATCTCACCTATGACCCTTCCAGCGCCAACACGGCACCGCTGTTGCACCTTACGCTCTATGGCCCCCAGGAGATGACCGGTGCGCCACAGCAGTACGGCATGCGCTTAGCCAGGCTTTGTCGCTTACTTTTAGGCTATGGCTCCTCCCCACGCCAGGTTGCTACCATTGCGCACGAGCGGAACAAGCAGAAACGGAGTAAAACCCTTACGAACGCCATCGTTGAGGCAGAGGCGACCGTGCATTTTCTGCAACGGTCGTATTGCTTCGCTATGGATCAAACGCTGCTTTCGCTGCTGCCACCTGTTGAGGCAGCGCCCGATAGTAACGTGGAAGAACTGCCCGCGTATGCTCAACGGGGAACAACGGATGCGCCATCCATCTTTGATAGCAACATCGAACAATCCTTCACCGAGGCATTTATTGCCTTGCAAAACAGCAACGCCGTAGAAGGTTGGCAACTTTTGCGCGAGCCTGAGCCTCTCATGCTCGAACACGGTATTTTCATCCCGGACTTCGCGCTTACACGCGAGCAGAAGCGCATTTACGTTGAAATACTTGGTTTCTGGACACCATCTTACCGGGAGCGCAAGCTTCAGAAGCTGCAACAACTGCGCAATCGCGGAGACATTGTGCTGGCTATTCCAGTAGAAGCGAGAGAGGCTTTCGCAAGTATCGCACAGATGTTCCCCATTGCCTGGTATGCCGGTCAATTATCAGCTACCGAACTCATCAAGCTGTTGCGCAATCGCTACGACGACTTCGCGGACCGCCTGGCATTGATCGACAGCGGCGCTGTGCGACAGCGCGTACAGGCAGAGGGTTTCTTGCCGGAACGCCTCTGCTATGAACTCTTGCACGCGTACCGCCGCTCAGAACTGCCGCAGGCGGCGGAACGTGTGAGTGGGCAGGGCATTGCTTTCTCCGCCGGGATAGGACTCTACAAGCTCGATTGGATGGAACAACTACGAACCTCGTTCGTATTATTGATAGAGAATCTTGCTGCGCCCTCTCTGACGGACGTTCTGCGCGAGGCCAGAGCGCGCTGGTCGTCTCTAGCCGACTGCGAAGACTCGACCATCGAAGCGATACTGGGCCTCTGGCCGGAGGTGCGCGTGAGCCGATCCTCGATTTTTGAAGCGACTGTGGAGGTCGTCAAAGATGGAGAAGGGCAACTTTATACGATCAATAACGAGGAAACCACGGTTAGCGCGCCCGCAAAGAAATCAGGGCGCGAAAAGCGTACAATACCAAAGAAACGTGTTGTGAAAGAGGCCGCCCAGGGCGATTTATGGAATTAAAATTGTATACACTCGAATGTTAAAGAAGTTTGATGGACTGATTACTCTATGGACGTTAAAGAATTGATAGGTGTCACGCTTGGCACATGTACCTTTGAGCGCATCATTGGACACGGCGGCATGGGTGCAGTGTACCTGGCGCAGCAATCTCGCCCGGTGCGCACCGTGGCGGTAAAGGTGCTCATCCCTGGCAACAACACCGAAGTCGAACAGAAGGACGTTTTCCTGGCACGGTTCCGCCGCGAGGCTGACACCATCGCAAAGCTCGAACACAAAAATATCTTACCTATTTATGAATATGACGAGGCGGTGGTAGAGCAGGAGCGGGTCGCATATCTGGTGATGCCGTTTATCCGCGGCGGAACGCTGCGCGAGCGCATTGACGACACGAACCGTTCCGGCTCACACTTCGATCTCAAACTCGTTGTCAGCTACATAAGCCAGGTGGCTGATGCCCTCGACTACGCCCACGGCCTTGGTGTGGTGCATCGCGACATCAAACCCGGGAATCTGCTCTTCCACCTTGATGGCAGACTACTGCTCGGCGACTTTGGCATTGTGCGTTTGAAAGCCATGCCCGGACTGACC
>VBHS01000001.1 GCA_005881295.1 Chloroflexota bacterium | reverse complement strand
CAAGAGCTTTCTGGATCACGCTATCAGTATAAGGTGTGATATCCCCTCGCAATAAACCGAGCGCGGGGGGATTTTCATGCACTTGTAGCAGCGCAACAGCAATGGTAGAATCAGCAATAAAAGGGAGGCGCCCCACCAGGAGATAGAACAGTGTAATGCCCAGTGAGTAGATATCCGAGCGACCATCCAGTGGCTGGCCCAATGCTTGCTCCGGCGAGATGTAGTCGGGTGTTCCCATCAGCGTTCCCGGAGACTTGGTAGGAGACTGATCAGCAATAATGTCTCTACGCATCATGTGAGCAATGCCGAAGTCGGAGAGAGCGACGCTACCATCGCTATCCAGCAGGATATTAGCCGGTTTTACATCACAATGTACACATCCGTGCTGATGCGCATAATCTAGCGCTGCCGCGATCTGTTCAAGATACCATTGTGCCTCACGCAGGGTCAGGCAACCATTACTGGCCACATACTCGCTTAAGGTGCCCCCAGGCATATAGGGCATGATGATATAAGGTAATCCGTCCTGTTCGCCATAGGAGTAGATTGGTAGAATATTTGGGTGATCTAACCGGCTGGCAGCCTCCGCCTCGAGCAAGAAACGGCTATAATAATCTTTCTGCATCTGCGCGTTCAAATGGGAACGTGGCAGAAAAACTTTTATAGCGACTTTCTGCTCAGGTGTGTGCTGTTGGGCCAGGAATACGGCACTGGTTCCTCCATAGCCCAATAGTCTTTCTATGACGCATGAGCCTAGCACTTTACCGATTAGGTGTTGTCCCCTGGTCGTTGTCATGCTAGAAAACCTCTCAATTCCCTACATGCGAGAGTCTGTGAGCAAGTGTAATGCCTGGGATCTAAAATTTTGCGGTGATACAAGAAGAAACCTGTTTGATTCTAGCAAGATTTATAGGAAGCTGTCAATGGTCAAATTTATTACTTGAGAGATGGCATAGCCTCTTTGGCTGCACCTCGAACTGGCCTTGGCTGTGTTCATCCTCTTTGAAATGAGTTACACTTTTCAGACAAATATCTATATGGAGGTATCTTTTTCAGATGACAATCGAAACTACAGGATTGTATCGTTCAATCCATGCACAACCTGAAATGGTGCGCCAGCTCCTGACAGATTGGGATGGTCCCACCCGGGCGGCGGAGAAACTGGCGCAGGTCAATCGTATCTTGCTATCGGGGATCGGTACAAGCTTCCACGCAGCTATAGTCGGCGAATATTTGCTGCGCCGGGCAGGCGCAGATGCCTGGGCGGTGAGATCGTTTGAATTCGTCAACTATCCCCGTCCCTTGCGCTCAGATGATGGAGTGATTGTTATTAGTCACCGGGGCAGCAAGCTTCATGGCAACCAGGCGGTACAACGCGCCCTGGATGCAAAGGTACTGACGATTGGCATTACCGGTAAAAGCTCTAAGATGCAAGAGCCTGATATAGTGATTGAGACGGTAGAACAGGACCCTTCTTCTACACATTCTATAAGCTATACCGGCGCTTTGACACGTCTGGGCCAGGTTGCTGCCCGCCTGGCAGCAAAACTTGGAAATGCTGAGCAGGCGCAACTCCTGGAACAAGGACTTCAACATTTGCCTGCACTCATGGAAAAAATTCTGGCCCGAGAAGATGAGGTGCGCAGCATAGCGCAGGAGGCAGTGACGAAACAACGGCGTATCTACTTCTTAGGCGCGGGACCCAACGCGGCAACCGCTCCTGAAGGTGCGCTGAAGGCCAAAGAAGCAGCGTATGTGACGACTGAAGGATTTGAGTTAGAGCAGGCAATCCATGGCCCGCAGGTGGCTTTTGAGCGTGAAGATCTGTTGATTCCTATTGTAGTGAAAGGACCAGCACAGCCACGCATGGCCGATTTCCTGCTGGCTACCAGCGAAATAGGTTCTCGTGTCTGGCTGATTGGCGAAGCGCCAGGCGCAGAGACGGCAGAGCTGTTCCGTAGGGATGGGTGGGCACACTTCCCGATTTGCATCGGTGTTGATTTGCCAGAGGAATTGACGCCAATAGTCGCCGCGCTGCCTGTGCAACTCCTGGCAGATTTTCTAGCAACAGCGCGTGGAACGAACGCCGATAGTTTTCGCACAGACCAGGAGGAATACAAAAAGGCGGGAATGCGGTTTCGTATCTAGAACATCGATGAACGTGTGAATAGCCGCGCCTGGAACGGCTATTCGCATGTTTCTTTGTTCAGCAAAAGGCCGAAGAACGATATGGTATAATTACTCTGTAGAAGTAAAGTACATACACATGTATTCTTGATGCCATCATCAACTCATTAGATCGTGACAATAGAAGGAACTTTGCATGGCTGAAAGCTTCGGCATAGCTCATCTGAAGGAATATCTGACGAGAATGGGTTTGCGCCTGGCCAATGTTGATCTAGAGCAGGAGATCATCGAACTGGCATTTCATGGTAACCATGGACAGTGGCGAATGATCGTAGGAATTCAACAGAGTGGAGAAGTACGGAAGTTGATGCTCATTGCTCCGCATATCGCCGTCGTGAACAAAAAGAAGCGCCTTGAATGTCTCGAAGCATTAATGGCCGTAAACTATCGTATCGCTATGGGAAAATTCGGCATTGATCTAGAGGATGGTGAAGTGCGATTAGAAGAGGCAATTCCCCTTGCCGGTGGCTCGATCACTTTTGAACAGTTCCAGCTTGCCCTGGGCGCAATGATGCAGACAGTGGCGATGTACCACGGTTTGCTCCCGCGTATCGTCTACGGAAATCTCTCGGTACTTGAAGCGCTTAGTACTTGTGAACTGGAATTTCTCCAGGAGGTTGAGGGGACTGAGCAACACAACTCTGCTACTATCGACGAAGCTGCGCTCCTATCCGAGAAGGAAGAGGGAACTGAGCCCGAAATTGCAGCTGAACTGGACGTGAATGATGTACTGGCAGAGATATCACGTATGTTGGAAGAGCGCAAAGAGTAACCTGCTCGATCGGTTTCACCCCTCGAAGTCCAGGCTGATGCCAATTATCTAAAGCGTCTTCTTGCTCGGTGTATAGTGTCCATTCTGTTGTGCCCTTGAATGGACATCTGTCTGATCGACCGGCTCTTCTTGCTCACTATTCTCTTCAATTGAAAGCGGTCTCGATTCTTCTTCGATGTTATGAGAAACGGCCCTGGACTCTAAACTCACCCAGGTATTGAAGGTTCTAACATCATGCTTCCTACGGCGAACAAGTCTCGATCTTACTTCAAAGGCAGCCCAGATAAGAATGAGGGCAGCAACAATAATTACGATGTACCTCAATACTGTTATATCCATATTTGAACGTCCTTCTCATAGAAAAACATGATTCGTTAGTTTTTCCATTGTAACGACTGGGAGAAAAGGCGTCAAGTCAGATAGTTCTTCCCCGCCACAGCGGTCGGGAGAGGGAGAGAGAGGAGAACACCCGACCGCCAGATAGAGGAAAGATAAGAGGAAGTAAAGGGGTGAGGGAGAGCTTATTTAGTTTTAGAACATTTGTTTCAACACGATGAATATTACCATGAGATTAGGCGAAAGTCAAGAGTTTTTAGAACTTATTTTCTAAAATAACGATGGTGAAAGAAGTATCGACGCGAGAAGTATGTTCGCGTTGACTCCCACTTCGAACATGATACAATGGGCCACGGAGCCATTCTCAGAAATAGTTTGATCCGAGACGAGGTTTTCAGCTACAGCACAGATTTTAAGTGTAGAAAGTGAAATGAATTACATGGCAGATGTACAACCTCTACGTGGGATTCGGTATGCGAATGAGACGATTGGCGACCTGGCACAGGTAGTTACGCCGCCTTATGACGTGATTACCAGGGAAGCCCAGGCAACATACTACGCCCGCAATCCCTACAATTTCATCCGCCTGGAACTTGGACAGGAGTCAGCTAAAGATACCACTCTGAATAACCGTTACACACGTGCAGCAACTACCTTTGCCGAGTGGCGCAAAAATGGTGTGCTGCGACAAGATATCACTCCTGACTTTTATCTTTACCAACAACTATTTACTCACAATAATCGAACCTATACTCGCACCAGCCTGTTAGCTCGTGTGCGCCTGGAACCATGGAGTGCAAAAGTCGTGCTCCCCCACGAATATACAATGACGAAACCGAAAGATGATCGCTTGCAACTTTTGCGGGCTTGCGCTACCAACTTCAGCCCGCTCATGAGTATGTATGAAGACCCTCAAGGGAGAATGCGCCGTTTGCTCAGCACTTATGCCGCCGATGCTGAAGTACAGTTTACAGATGAGGTAAATGAAGGGCATCGCTTGCAACCAATTACTGACCCCGCACAGGTTGTACTTTTCCAGGATTTTTTTGCCGAGCGTCAGTTATATATCGCGGATGGACATCATCGATACGAGACGGCATTGAACTATCGTGAAGAGATACGAGAACTGCGGCGGCATATTAACGATGATGACGCGGTGAACTTTGTTTTGATGGCATTGATCGATGTGGACGATCCAGGCTTACTGGTGTTGCCGACACATCGTTTGCTTTTCGGCCTGAGTTCCGAAGCACTGGGTTCGTTAAATAGTCAGCAACTAGCGCAGTATTTCACCGTGCAGCAGTTGGATACAACGATGAAAAGCGACGCAATGCTGGCAGTTCTAGCCTCTTCTGGTGAAAAACAGCCGTCACTTGTGGTAGTCACCCGGGACCAAAACTGGCTGCTGCTGTTGAATGAGTCGGGGAGAAGACGTATGATGGAGAGCGGTCACTCAGCTGCCTGGAATGAACTGGACGTGGCAGTAGCACATACACTTGTATTGGAGGCGCTACTTGGCATACGAGCGGAAGATGTTACATCAGGTACGTATATCCGCTATACGCGCGATGCAGAGCAGGCCCTGGAGGCAGTTCGCTCTGGGGACGCCCAAGCAACTCTCTTGCTGAATGCGACACGGGTTAGACAGATTTGCGAGGTAGCGCAAGCAGATGATCGCATGCCTCAAAAATCTACCTACTTTTATCCAAAGCTGATGAGCGGGTTGGTCATGAATCCACTCTGGTGACGACTCCCCATGGCTCCGCGCCAGGGGCTTTTGGAATGACGCAGCCGTGTCGTCCCACGGCACTCGTTCGGTTAATTTACAGTGAATGGCTGTCCGCGATTTCTCGCGGACAGCCATTCAACAAAGCCAGCTCAGCGATAGACCCCTTTGATCAGTCTTCTGGGAAAAGGTTAATCGGCATAGTGTCGAGCCTTGCTGATTCAAGAGCTTCGGCAAGCGCACGAAACGGCCCTTGTTCGATGGTCAGGCGCATCATTGTGCGTACGAATGGCTGTTCTTCCCTGATATGCCAGAATCGGGATGGAGGACAGCAGCAGTTGCACGTACCAGCTTTGCATCTTCTGCTCTGTCCACAAGCTGAAAGAGTGCACCCTGACGCAAGAGACGATCCTCGTAAAGTGCGCGCCATTTGTTATCCACTAGCTCGCCAATAGCCTCGCTTACGAGTGTTTCAATCTCTAATTCAGATCTCTGCTTTTTTTGAGCGCTTTTTCGCGCACGGCTGCGCGAGCCGAGGTTGGACATATCAAATAAGTCACGGCTCGACCAGTAGCGGTCTATATAGGGCTGAATACGATCGATGGGATCATACATCCACGAAACAAATTCTGGCATCTGGTAGAGCAAATCCCCTCGTTGCGCAAGCTGCACGACCTCAGGGCTGAGATCCCAGGACTCCAGCCTTGTCGAAACAGTTGGAGTATCCTTCCCTGGTAATTCTTCACCTTCAATAAAGGGGCGCCAGATGGCATAGGCAATAGGCAATTTGCGACGTGTACGCTTGTTGACAGCGCGTGCCTCCGCAATCAAGGCACGACCAAACTCCAGGGGAACTCGAAAACTGCCAAAACCCTGGTCGTTCATGTCGCTAACCAGTTCCATCCAGCGATTAGGGTCCATCTCATCGGTGCCATAGCAGTCCTTGATACACCATTGATCTTGATAGAGCACGTTGACGCCCTTCAGCAAGCCGTCAGGCCGCCGCCATGAGAGCATGATCATCTGCGAACCTACGCCGTCGAGATGACTAACGCGGGCTTCATGAAATTGAAGTTGCTGAGGCTGAGTACGCTTCTCTGTAGAATCTCCGGTGCCTGGAGCTGATTGCATAGTTAATCTACCAAGCGCTGTGCGAGCATATTGTTTCACTTGACGATTTGCCGTATGCGCGATCAGATAGTTCAAAGCAGGGATTGTCTGATCTGAAGCAATCTCGCCCAGCTGTTCCAGCGCGTCAATTACGGCTATAACTATTTTACTAGTCTGATTTTCCAGTAGAGGGATAAGCAGGTTAGCAGCGCGCGGGTCGTGACTATTGCCAAGCCAATTAATAAAGCCGAGACGCCTCTCGAGCGGCATAGAGAGGATATCCTCCAGGATAGATTCCACTCCCATTTCGCTCTGTCCTATCATTTCGAGCAGGCGCATTTGCATCTGTTGCATAGCCGCTTCAGGGTCATTGAGGTATTCAATGAGGCCATCATCGGCCATTTCAGAATCCATCTCTTTTAAGATAGGCGCAAGAGTGAGTTTCGCCATGTCGCTAACAGTAGGGTCAGCAACCAGGTCTTCCAGCTCTTCCAAGTCAAATTCGGTCGCCAGTTCAGATAAGATCAGAATAGCTGCCGCATGGGCCGCTGCATCATGTGTGCGCAGTAAATGCAGCACTTTGTCACGTGCGCCATCAGTCCATTCCTCATCCAACCGGTCAAAATAGTGTGACAACGTATCGGGATCAATGTTATCGCGACGACTGATGGCCAGTAGTATGCTATCGACGCTATCCTGGGGCGGTCTTTTGCGTCCTCGTGGCATACAGATTCTCCTTAGTACAAATTATGGTATATTACGCGGCCTCAAATTAATGACGGCTAACGAAACGCATTGTACCACTATGCTGTGCATAAGTCGATATCAAAAAAGATGGGCCCCCATTTTTTGAGGAGACCCGGTTGTATCAAGAGAAATTTCAAGTTTTTTTTATTCTTCCTGCGAATGAGGAGTTACTGTCGCGTGGCGTGGGAGTAGTACCTGCTGTCGGGGTAACGCCAGGTGTTCCTGGCGGCTTACCGGTAGGCGTCGCTGTAGGAGTCGGTGATGGTGGTCGAGTAGGCGTTGGAACCGGCGCCGTAGTAACCGCTGTTGGTATGGGTCCGGGTGGTACAGGGATAGGTGTTGAACCTACAACTGTAGGAGATGCACCAGGTCCATTGGAAGACACCGCTGTTGCAGTCAGAGCTGGAGGTGGAATAGCTGGCGTAGGTGTTGCCTTTTTGCCGAACGGACCCGGCGCAAGAGTGACAGAGAGATCTACAGATTTGCCGGTGGAGACATCACGAGCCACAACTTGATGAGTGCCTGTCGTCCAGGCGGAGTCGTTAAGCACGACAAAAAATGATCCGTTTTCGTCGGCCTGGATAGAGTTGATTTGACTATCCTGTTTGAGCAAAGGATGATTATTTTCATCAGTAAATAGAACACTGCCACGTCGACTGTATCCCTGGCCATGGAGATGCAGCGGCTGTCCGGGAATAAGTGGCATCGTGTCAACAAGAGTAAGTTCCAGGCTTCCATTGGTAGCGGTGTTTGATGCACCTGGGGAACTATTGCCTGAGCTGGTAGGTGCAGGAATTGATCCGCGCTGAGAGCCAGGGCCAAACCAGGAAAGACTGATGGCCATCGCAAACAATAGTAGAACAGTTACACTCAACAATAAAATAGTACCACCCAGCCATAAAATAAATTCGATACGACCTGGATGTAATAGCCACCAGCGGAGATGATCAACCAGGTAAAAAGATTGTTTGCGCCTGGCGCCATTCGGTCGGCGGGCACGCGCTGACCCACTGGCGCTCCCAGTTGTCCATGACGATAGGTCCGTTATCTCATTTGTCAGGGCAAGCCCGCCCTGATCTATAGTGGTTGAGGGGAGGGCAGGCGAAACAGGTGTCAATGCCAGTGGGGGAGTCGGATTGACTGGGACAAGCGAATGCATGCTTTGCCCACCTCCTGGCAGGGGAGGCAGGGTATCTATCTCATCGATATCCACCTGGTTCGATTTCCGCTTCGGCGGATTCGTAGTTAACTTATCAATATCGGTCCCGGATACTTGCGGAGCATGATACGCGTCTATTTCATCAAGATATGGTAGACGATCCGTCCGTTTTGGGGAAAAGGATGGTTGCGGATGTGTAGGAGCATCAACGATCAATGATAGAGTGGAAAGGCTGCTCTCAACTTCAAAATCTGGCGATTCATATTGCCACACAGATGGCGGAGGGGAAGTTGGCATGCGAGTGATATCATTGTCTCGTTGTTGATGCTGATCAGCCTGCGTACCAGAGTACTTCGGGCGCACTTTGACATTGTTCGGACGTTGAGCCGAAGCGCGTGGTGGGATAGGTGTGACCGGTCCCTTCTTTAGGGAAGAGCTCACGGATTGCGGTTTCTTCGGCTGATGTTGTGAACGGGGTTGCAAGTTACTTTGTGTGTATTCCACCTGCCCAGCCTGACCATCCATGAGAAAAGCTGAGACGGCAGGGTCAATCCAGACTGATGAATTCCCCTGAGAGGGTGGTAGTTGCTGATCAGCAGCGGGTGGGAGGTTCCGTTGTCTCCGGATATATGGTCCAGAATAACCGCACGATGGACACTGGACTATGCTATGCTGGGAAGACGAGGAGTCTGTTATGTTGAGCGGTATTTTACAGAGAGGGCACATTCCTGAAAAGGTGGACTGTCCTGAACGCCTATTTGCCTGCATACTTGATATTCTTTCGTGACCACGTTAGGTCGCCCAAACCCAGGGCGATGGTACGTCTGCTCATTGACCACGTGGCCCTCACTGCACACACGTTCAATGCAGTGAGAACATCTCTTCGCGGTCTCCATACCATACATCTCATGCAAATAAACGCACCTCTCATCCATTTTTGAATAGGAGAAAGTGAGAGTCATTACAGAATAACCAGACGGCAGGAAGAAGGTACCTTCGTTTCTTCTTCCTGCCGTCTGAATATGATAAAGAGGTAAGTCACACTCACTCATGTTTATTGGCGTACCATGCCTCGTTGCGATAGAGAATATCGAGCGCCTCCTGCTTTTGATGATCGGTCTTTACTGTAACGATGGTGCGGCCTGGCTTCAACTCACTCTGGTACTGACTTGCGTCCTCCTCAGGAATCCCGTGAGCCACAATTGTTCCGAGTAACCCCCCCGCGATAACGCCCAGGGCAATACTAAAAACTGTCACCAGCAACCCACCAGCGAAGGTGAGCCCCAGGGCCGGTATAAGTAGGGCTACCGCTGCTCCCAGCACGCCACCAATAATGCCACCAGTGAGTACACCTTTCACCCTGGCTGTTTCTACCTGTTTCCCAGCAGGAAAAACGGTCTGATTCTCAGTGAGTTGCTTACCACTATCTGTAACTGTTTCTTCAACCGCACCTTTCTCTTTATATTGTGCCTCGCCAGTAGATGATGCTATTTCTTGCGGCTGGTTGTCTTCCGCTGAGGACCCATAAGGATGTTCTTCTCTACCTTGCGATATATCCGTGGCCTGCTCTGCTACAGGTAGGGCTGCAGTGGGAACATCGTCAGCAGTTGGACCTTGATCTGAAGTGAGCGGGTCCTCAGGCGCTCTGCCTGTAGCATCTACCGTGGTACCTGTAGTGTCTTCAATACCACTATCCGTTTTAGTAACCACAGCTACTCCCTCTCGATAAACGAACTCCACCTGCTGATCGCTAAAACCCGCTTGCCGCAATTCATCTACAGCCTGAGCGGCCTGGTTCTGGTCTTCAAAAATCCCTATGACGGTATTATTTTGATCCATTGGCATAGATTCACTCCTTGTAGATTAAAAGTTATTGAGATAGATAGTGTTTTGTAGATGTATTGATGATCCCTTTTTTGGACACGCGTAAGGTTCAAAAAAAGTTGCATTGGGGACTATTGTCAACTTTGCAGCTGATTGGATAGGCATTTGGAGAGAAGGCTTCCCGTGAGCGGACTTGAGAGGGGTCAGGCATGTCATCCTGAGCGCAGCGAAGGATCTGGCGAGACGGCCGCACAGATCCTTCGCTGCGCTCAGGATGACATGCCTTCTCTCCAAATGTCTCCTGATTGGACGTAGTTCTTTTAGGAGAAGGCCATGCTTGCTACTATAGCAATTCGCCCCGCATAACCGTTACCGCCTGTCCAGCTATCTTCACGCGATCGCCATCGATACGCACACGTAGCACACCACCGCGAGGAGATGCCTGGAACGCAACCATTTCATTTTTATGCAGTCGTTTACTCCAGTAAGGAGCAAGGCAGCAGTGAGCAGAGCCAGTCACCGGATCTTCATTGATCCCTACTTGCGGAGCGAAAAAGCGTGAGACGAAATCAAAGCCAGGAGAAGAGGCCCGGCTAGTCACCATCACCCCTCGAGCTGTTACCTGAGCCAGCAATACCAGGTCTGGTTTCATATTGCGAACAATCTCTTCCGACTCGACTTCGACAAGGTAATCAAAGACATTTTTACCTATGTAGGTCGCAGGAATTCCCAGGGCTTCGATCAGATGTGGCGGGGCATCTGCTGGCTCCTCTGGCTTTGCCGGGAAATCGAGTTCTATCCAATCCCCGTGACGATCAGCTGTCAACAGGCCGCTGCGCGTGTGAAAACGTGCTTGCTCATCTGGATTTAAATATTCCTGCTCCCATAACACATGAGCGCTGGCAAGCGTAGCATGCCCACAAAGATCGACTTCCACAGCGGGAGTGAACCAGCGTAAATTAAAGCCGTTTTTCTGCCAGAGTAAAAAGGCCGTTTCGGAGAGGTTCATCTCCTGCGCCAGTTGCTGCATCCATTGATCATCTTCTGGTCCTGTCAACAGGCATACAGCCGCCGGGTTACCTGAAAATGGCTTTTCTGTAAAAGCATCTACCTGATAAATAGTTAATCCCATGTAGTTCTTCTTCCTTCATAGCGCTGTTTCTGTCTTCAACAAGCTTAGTGTGTCAGAGTAATAATGTCAAACGCCAATTTGGGGAGGGAAAAGAAGCCATGACCAACCAATCTATCAATGGATATGTTCATGTTTTACCGTTCCCCGAACTTTGGCCAGTAGTTGCTCCAACGACACCTCGGTCAAGGACGAGAGGCAAAGATCAGCATGGAGCAGGGAGAGCTGGCTGGTCACGGGATTGGGGACCGCTACACAGAAAATACCCGCTTGTTGCGCGGCAATCACTCCGTTGGGAGAATCTTCCAATGCGATTGCTTGTTGGCCGTGAACACCTAGCGCATCAAGAACAGCGAGATATAATTCAGGGTCAGGCTTCGTACGTTTCACGTCATCGAAGCATTTAATACTATCAAAATAGTCGATAAGGCCCAGGCGGGTGAGATGGGTATCGACCCACTCATGCCTTGAACTGGACGCCACGCCAATTTTTAGGCCAAGGCGCTTCGCACTGAGAATATAGTCTTCAACTCCTGGCAGCACAGGTTGAGCCTCTACCATGCGGATGTGCTGCTGACGCCGACGTAAACGAATTTCCTCGCGCAAAACAGGACGGCCAATCTGTTGCTCGAGGTATTCACAGGGATCGAATAACTGAGGTGAACCGCCTATACATATGGCCCATGTTGAGAAAGGCAACTGGCAATCGTGTTCCGCGTATATTTCCTGCCATGTTTGATAAGATGACATTTCAGTATCTACAATAAGTCCGTCAAAATCAAAGACGAGTGCTTTTATCATGTTTTTCCTTTTTCTAAAAACCCGGATTGTTTTCTCCTATGAACTTTACTGGCACTTTACTGGCACCTCTATTGTATTACGCAATTGTTAACATCAAAGCAGTCAAAAATATGTTACGATAGAGCAAACAATCCTGAACACACATTCTAGCAGCAAAGGGGCAAGGAGACAAGGAGACAAGGAGGTATACCTCTACTATGGTGAAGGATTTAAACGACGCCTCTTATGACAGGCAGGCAATTGAGACATACTGGCGGGCCCGCTGGGAAGCTGATGATCTCTGGGATATCGACATCGACCACGTAAATCCCGAGGAAAAGTTTTACAACCTGGTGGAATTTCCTTATCCATCAGCGGAAGGTCTTCACGTAGGGCACGTCTATAGCTATAGTGGCGCCGATACTTTTTCTCGCTATATACGGATGCGCGGCAAGAAGATATTCCAGCCAATAGGGTTCGACTCGTTTGGCATACACGCCGAAAATTTCGCTATACGGGTCGGGATACATCCACAAGAATTGACAAGCCAAACAATTGAACATTATCGAGAACAGCTTAAAGCGATGGGTGCCGCATGGAATTGGAAACACGAGATCGTCACCAGTGATCCTCATTACTATCGATGGACGCAGTGGCTCTTTCTGCAGTTCTACAAGGCGGGATTGGCGGTGAGAAAGGAGGCGCCGGTACTATGGTGTCCAGGCTGTTTAACCGTGCTCGCCCATGAACAGCTTGAGGGCGACCGCTGCGAACGTTGTGGTACCCAGGTGACCGAGAAGCTGTTGAAACAATGGTATCTGCGCATCACAGCCTATGCCGATGCTCTTTTAGAGGGACTGGACCACCTCGACTGGCCCGAGGTGAGCAAGACCCTACAGAGCGAGTGGATCGGGCGTTCGCGTGGGTGTGAGGTTGATTTTGCCGTCAAGGGAAGTAATATCCGTTTTGCCGCGTTCACCACGCGCCCAGATACTCTTTTTGGCGTGACCTTCCTGGCGCTGTCACCTTTACACCCCCTCCTTGTTGAACTCATCCGGGGCAGCGAATATGAATATGCAGTGCGAGCATTTGTCAAACAGTTGCAAATTCCAGACACGGCTGCGGAAACTTACTCGGTAGGGAAATCAGAGAAGCATGGAGTGTTTGTTGGACGGTATGTCGTCAATCCCATCAATGGCGATAAAGTACCTGTCTATGTTGCAGACTATGTTGTATCCGGCTACGGAACGGGTATCGTAATGGGTGTCCCAGCTCACGATGAGCGAGATTATGAGTTCGCACAAAACATGGGGCTTCCGATGCGCCACGTTATCCGCCCTGAGGACGGGGTTGAGCACGATCTATGGATAGGTGAAGGGATCTTAATCAATTCAGGCCCTTTTTCAGGTCAATCTTCTACAGAGGCAAAAGAGTCTATCTGTGAATGGCTCGCACAAAAGGGTAAGGGCAGGAGAGCTACCCAGTACCGGATGCACGACTGGCTCATCTCGCGACAGCGCTACTGGGGCCCGCCAATTCCCATCATCTACTGCCAACGTTGCGGCACAGTCCCTGTGCCAGAGGACCAGCTGCCAGTACTCCTACCAATTGTGAAAGATTTTCGTCCTACAGGTACCGATAAGTCGCCACTGGCCGCCGTTGAGTCGTTCGTACAGGTTACCTGCCCTGTCTGTGGTGGTGCAGCGCAACGGGAAACCGATGTATCAGACAACTTTTTAGACTCGAGCTGGTATTACCTGCGCTATCCGTCGAGTGAATTCAATGACAGGCCATGGGACCCCGAACGCACTACCCGAATGTTACCCGTAGATATTTATTTTGGTGGCAAGGAACACGTCACGCGACACCATCTCTACGCGCGCTTTGTTACTATGGCGCTCCATGCCCTTGGTCACCTGCCATTCACTGAGCCATTCCCCCATTTACGCCTTCATGGGCTGTTGATCAAAGATGGCTTCAAAATGAGTAAAAGCCGGGGAAATGTGGTGAACCCGGACGAGTACGTGTCTCTTTATGGAGCTGATAATCTGAGAATGTACCTGCTTTTCTGCGGACCCTGGGAAGAGGGCGGTGACTTTAGCGATAAGGGCATGGTTGGAATGGAACGCTTTACCTCGCGAGTCTGGTCATTAGTTACGGGGAATCATCAGCCCGGTGCTGGTGGCGTCGATTTGCGCATGATCGATCGTACCATCAAGAAGGTGCAGGAAAGCATCGTGCGTTTAAAGTTCAACATTGCTATCTCAGGGTTGATGGAGTTGACCCGCTGGGCCGCTCGTGAGAAACCATCTATGTCCGCGGAGGAGTGGCAGCGAACAGCCCGCACAGTTGTCCTGATCCTGGCCCCGTTCGCCCCATATCTCGCCGAGGAATTGTGGTCACGGCTGGGCGGTGACTATTCCGTTCATTTCCAGGTGTGGCCGAGCTATGACGAGCGGGCTCTTCATGAGGATACTTTCAACCTGGTTGTGCAGATTAACGGTAAAGTACGTGATGTTCGCACCGCGCCGACGGGGATAGGGCAAGTTGAAGCTGAGAAAATTGCGCTTGCCAGTGAGAAAGTAAACCGTTACCTCAACGGTAGACGGCCGCGAGGCGTCATTTATATAGCTGATAAACTGATTAATTTACTGGTTTGAGTCTCATGAGCATCTCTTAGCAGCCCCTTCTCGCCCAATATTCAAACAGAAGTACCATCAGTTGAGACAGGATGTATCACAGTGTTCGAAGCGGGAATAGCATACCCGCTTATTTTTCACGAAGATTCGCTTACAACTAGCGAAGCTAAGCGTAACCTTTTTTGCTCGAGAAACGTTACACTAAGATATAGTAAAAAAAGCACTCATTTAACTTGTCTATTACATGTAGGAAGGAAGAGAGAGGATAACGATGCCAGGGGAGGTCATACCACCGGCCGCACTTAGTCCGCATAGCTCCACAATCCTTATCGTCGAAGATGATGCTACTATCGGACATTTCCTTCGGGAATTAATCGAGGAGGAGACTCCATATAACACAACTGTTATAGCAGATGGCCATCAGGCGCTGGAAAAGGCTCCACAAATTCATCCATGCCTGATGCTTCTGGGTTATCGATTACCAGATTTAAATGGAATAGAGCTGTTTGATCTTCTCCAGGAGAAAAGAGAGACCAGCGGAGTACCGGCTATCGTGATGAGCGCTACATTACCGGTTGCAGAGCTACAACGCCGTGGAATCCATCAGTTGCGCAGGCCAACGGATATAGGCAGCGTAATCCGTATGATTACCCATGCGCTGGCTACCGCCGAGGAACAACAATTGCACTGATTCGTTCAGGCAAGTTGTTCAACTCGCGTAACATAGTATCCTTGCTGGAATAGAGGTAATAGCAACTACCTCTTCTTTGAAAAATTTGGTACAATACTGGTATCCAGCAAAGGTCTATTAAAGTTGGTCCTAGCGCATATTGAGAGAACTTCATTGGAAAGGGGGTGCAGAGAGAAATAGCCTCTCAGGCAAGAAGAAGAGAAGGAATTTCTCCGATACTCGTCGCTTTGTATGCACTCATTAACGGATTTCAGGAGGTAAGCTTCGTGGCGAATAAAGAACAGAAAAAAGTGCAAAAAGCCGCACCCAAGTCAAATAAACAGAAGAAAGAGATGCAGAAAGAGAAAAAGGCTGCTAAATCAAGCGGCGGCATCTCTTTGAAAAAAGAGTGAACATTTTTCAATCGCAAAGAAGACCGAGCGCTTATCAAAGCCGCTCGGTCTTCTTTTCTCTATTAAACCAGACGGGAAGGTCTGCGAGGCACTTGACATACTTGTTACAATGCAGATAGAATGCCTGTTGAAGCTGTACATACCTGCTCAATCCAGTAGATTTGTAGTCGCTATAAACTATTTTATTGTTAAGAGGAATATGAGAAATTGGGGGTGCATACAATCGATGTCGCACGATAATGCATTCAAACGTGACATAGCCCCAAAGCAATGGGCAGGGAAGCCTGAATCCAGGCCAGCAGACGTATACGACGAGCAAGAGGATCAGTGGGCTGTACTACGCCATGAAGTAGAGTCGGAAGACGCGAAGCGACAGGATGAGCGAGTACGACCCGGCTGGAACCGGCGTGACACGGAAGAGGATGTCCTTCCTACCCAGTCACCTTTGGATGCGCTAGAACAAGGACTACACCATGTCGATATTGTCGTAGCGGGTGTTGGTGGTGGCGGTATGAATGCCGTAAATCGCATGATCAGCACGTGTGTGCGAGGGGTGCGTTTTATCGCCATGAACACTGATGCGCAGGTACTTTCGCTTTCCCAAGCACAGGGACGCATCTACCTTGGTCAACATTATACGAAAGGGGTGGGGGCAGGGGGCAACTCGGGGATAGGTATGCGTGCAGCCACAGAGAGTGCAGCTGAGATCCGCGCGGCTTTGGGAGAGGCAGACCTGGTGTTCATTGCTGCTGGCATGGGCGGAGGAACTGGTACTGGAGCAGCTCCTGTTGTCGCTTCAATCGCTAAGAAGATAGGGGCATTGACGATTGGTATTGTCACACTCCCTTTCACCTTTGAAGGGTCACGACGACGACGAATTGCGGAGGAGGGGCTGGCGGAACTCAGTGCAGAGATTGATGCCCTGATTACCATTCCGAATGATCGCTTACTCGCGACTACAGGACAGGATCATAGCTTAAGCGATGCATTCAAACTTGCCGATGAAGTGCTACGCCAGGGGGTTCAGGGTATTGCCGAGGTCATCACTGTACCAGGCATGATTAACGTGGACTTCGCGGATGTTCGTAGTGTGTTGCACGAAGCGGGTAGAGCGTTGATGAGCATCGGACAAGGGCAAGGCCGGAACCGCGCGCAACACGCGGCAGATGAAGCTGTCGCGGGCGGGTTCCTTAACGTCTCTATTCGAGGAGCAAAACGCGTCCTCTTCAATATTAGCGGCGGTGAGGATATGACACTCTTCGAGGTAAACGAGGTCGCGGAAAGAATCTCGCAGGCGATCGATGATATGGCGGATATTACGTTCGGCGCAGTCATCGACCCGATGTTGAAGGATACCATCCGGGTAACCCTGATTGCTGCTGGCATGGAGGAACGCAGTACGTCGCGCATACCAGCTATCCATCTCAATCAGCCGCGTTCAACACCGGGGAGTTCAACACCAGCAGTGCCACCAAAATCACCGCCTTCACGAGCGGAGTACCATGATGGGCAAAAGCGGCCTTTGAGCTACTCGTCGCAGGCCGCATATATGAAGAAGGAGTGAGCAACTGGCTTCGCCGGTTGTTCACTCCTTCTTTAACTATCTGCCAGGTATTCGTTGCTTATAGTTACTCCTCTTCGGAAGCACCACGACCGCGTTCACCGCCTTTTTTGCCAATCTTGGAATAAAATTCTGAACCCTGATGACGTTTAGTAGACTCGCCGCCCTTCTTTCCAATCTCGGCATAGAAGTGCGGTCCCCGTTTCTCTTTGACGGTGTCGCCACCTATCTTCCCTATTTTGGAGTAAAATTGAGGGCCATACTTTTCGCGCACGGCCTGGCCTCC
>VBHS01000076.1 GCA_005881295.1 Chloroflexota bacterium | reverse complement strand
TACTTCCAGCCGCCATCGGCCAGGATGATCACAATCTTGCCTCGATCCATAGTCGCTGCCACGCGTAAAGCCACTTCCAACGCAGCGCCGCTTGAGGGTCCTGCGAAGATGCCCTCCCGCGCTTTTAATTGCAGCGTGCGCAACCAGGCATCATGGCTTGAGACCAGCAGCCGGGCATCGATGACGGATAGGTCGAGCACCGGGGGGACGAAACCATCGGCAAGGTTACGTAGCCCCTGAATACTCTCACCCTGCACCGGCTCGGCAGCCACGACGCGAATAGCGGGGTCGTGCCTCTTTAAGCGGCGGCCAATGCCAGTGAGCGTTCCCCCCGTCCCCAGACCGGCGACGAAGACATTTACATCGGGCATATCTTCGAGAATCTCTGCCCCCGTGGTCTCATAGTGCGCGAGAGCGTTCGCCTCATTCCCGTACTGGTAGAGCATCACGTAGCGCTTGTCCTGTGTGGTCAGTTCCTGCGCCAGCCTGATAGCCCCATTGCTGCCAGCCGAGCCGGGGGAAGTAATGATGTTGGCACCGTACAATTCGAGCAGTCGGCGCTTATCCTGCGTTCCCTTCTCAGATATCACGGCGGTAAATGGATAGCCTTTCATATTCGCCACCAGAGCCAGGGCTACCCCTGTATTGCCGCTTGTCGGCTCCAGTATGATCGAATCCGGCTGGAGCAAGTGCTGAGCTTCAGCCTGCTCGACCATCTTTTTCGCGATGCGATCTTTCAGGCTGCCTGAAGGATTGATCCCCTCGAGTTTTGCGAAGAGTTGCACGCCTGGACGGGGGTTCAAATGTTTCAGTTCAACCAGCGGAGTGTCGCCAATAGTTTCTAAAATGTTTGCATAACGCATTGTTTGTCACGCCCTTTCTTAGGAGTAACGGGAAACAACTTTCCTACCTACATAGAGAGTTTCATCGACGATAGCTTGTATATCTGCTTCCGTCGTCATATAGTTCACAATACAAGCGCGCAGAGCCTCTTTGCCCTGAAAACGGGTGCTGGTTAGAAATGCTCTCCCACGCTGCTGCATTTCGTAAGCTACAGCTTTATTCAGCTGATCAAGTGGCAATGGCTTATTACGCAGCTGAGGAGGAGCAAAGCGGAATCGCACGATGCTCAGGGGACCGGATGAGATGAGTTCCAGATCATCCTGGGTCTCGACAAGATGTGCAAACAAAAGGGCCATCTTGTTATTGTTCGCGATCGCTTCGGCAAGACCGTTGCGACCGGCAGACTGGATAATAGCCCAGACATCCAGTGCACGGAAGCGGCGTGTGCGCTGCAATGTATATTCCGACAGCCACGGTTCATGTTCATCCTGCTCTGGTGGAGTCAGGCTAAAGGCAGCGCGAAGGGCTGCGCCATTTCTCACGAGAGCACAACCGCAGTCTATGGGAACGGAGAGCCATTTATGCTGATCGGTTGCGAGAGAATCCGCGCGCTCTATGCCCTTGTAAAGAGGCGCAACGTGCTCATCCAGGATGCCGAAAGCGCCATAGGCTCCATCAACGTGCAACCAGAGCCCTTGCTCGTCGCACAGATCAGCAAGATCATCGAGTGGATCAATCGCTCCGGTCTCCACGGTTCCGGCGGTTGCCACGACGCAGAAAGGACGTAGACCTGCCGCCCAATCTGCCACTATCTGCTGACGCAGTCGCTCTACGTCCATCTGAAAGGAGCTGGTCGAAGGGATAATACGAATGGCCATATGACCCAACCCCATCGCCTCGACCGACCTTCGTATGCAGAAATGGCCCTGGTCTGATTGGTAGAGGACGAAGGGACGATGCATTCCCTGTACCCCTTCGGCCCGCACATCCCATCCATCAACCTGTGCGGCCCACTGGCGCGCTGCCTGCAAGCAGGTGAAATTGGCCTCGGAACCGCCACTGACAAAGACGCCCGCACTCCCCTCTACAGGAAAGCCACACAGCTCCATCATCCACTGAACCGTGCGTCGCTCTAGTTCCTGCCCGGCATGGTCTCCAATACCGCAATTGGGGTTCATGGCGGCGGCAAGCGGTTTGACCAGAACACCGGCATGGGCCGGGGCCGAGTTGATCCACCCGGCGAAACGAGGATGCCCGTTTCCCTGGGGAAACGGAAGGATCATGTGTTTCATGAAAGCCAGCGTCTCCTCGAATGGGTGTCCTTCCGCTGGAAGTTCTTGCTCTCGAATGGCCTTATGTACATTGTCGGGCATTGATTGCCATACCGGACGCTCGCGTATTCCATTCAGGTACGAGGCGGCTTCGTCTATAACCTGGTAGCCGATTCGTCTGAACGTCTCCTCGTCAAAGGCAAGGCCTGACGAGCGAGCTGGGTTAGCTACTGAATCTTCCTCTATCGGAAGGGTGTCTATCTTGCTCATGTAGTTATTCCTCTCTCATCTTCTTGTCATCTCCCTGCTCAACAGGGCGCAGATGGTACAGCGCCTTTCTGAGGAGTGCCTTTCCCATCAAGACGCGATATCCCGCCGAGGCCACCATATCGTCAAGCGGGTCCTGCAGTTCTGTCGCAAGCACAGCAAGACAGTGCTCTATGGTTTGATCTCGCAGCGGAAGTGATTCATTGAGCAGTACAGCTTCTGCATGGGTAGCTCGTAGCGGTGCCGGGGTGATGGCCCCAAGCGCAATACGTGCCTCCTGGATGCGTTGGCTTTGGATAGTGATAACGGTCGCAACACTGGCAATGGGGATGGCATTCGCCTTCCGGTTGCCTAGTTTAGCGTAGAACCAAAGTGCGTTTCCAGGTAAAACAGGCACACTCACCTCGGTAATGAGTTCATGGGCATGCGCTGCTGCGCGTCTATGGTCAGTGATGAATGCGCTCAATTGTTGACGACGCCTGTTGCCTGCACTCTGGAATAGGAGCGTTGAATCGAGGGCAAGTAATGGTACGACTGCATCGGCGACCTGTGCAAACGAGGCAATGTTGCCGCCTAGGGTAGAGGACGTGCGGATGAGCGGACTCCCAAATGAGCTTGCCATCTCCGCCAGAAGAGGGACGTATCTCTGGATGAGCGGATTCATCTCTATCTGTGCCAGGGTCGTTCTCGCTCCAATAGCAACGCAATGATCATCAAAACGAATATACTCAAGCGTATCGAGATGACGTAGGTCAACCAGGATAGCAGGTTGCACCACGCCAGCTCGCACATCAATGAGTAGGCGTGTCCCTCCTGCCAATGCCATAGCCGGGTGGCTTGCATCGCCTAATACTTGCAAGGCTGCTTCCAGCGACGAGGGAGTAACGTACTCAAATTCAACCATTACCTACTTCGCTCCTTTCTTGTGCAAAAGTGCTCCGTTGTATTACTTGCTCTACCAGCCTGGTGGAGGGTATGGTCTCAGCGTGTTGTGGTCGTTGCCCAGGTTTCTCTTCGCCAACTTGCTGTAGGGCTTCCCTGCGCACTGAATGCTCACGTCCAACAAGGCGGCTCAAGACAGGAATATGCAGTAAAGTCACGCTCACCGCAGTTGCGCTCCCCACCGTCATCAACCAGGTGAGAATGACACGGATAGCAACAGGCCACACTGTCGGCATTGCCGGTACCACCCATTTCAGGATGGCAGTCAAGAGAAGGACATGGATGAGGTAGACCCCAAAAGACGCATCTGACAACACTTGCCAGATGCGGTGGCCACGTGGACCCCCCTCACGATACCTGTGGCTAGCCCAGCGGCAGGCAAGCCAGAGGGCGAAGAGGATCACGGCAAGACTGTAGAACACCATTACCGGTTGCAAGACGGACGTAGCGTACCCTATGGATTCCTGGTACACGCGTATCTGTAGCACGAAGTGCAACCACAGCACCGCAAGTGCAGCCACCATCAGGCACGCAGCGATCCAACCATAGCGCAGCAGGAACGAGCGTATCTGCTGGAAGTAGAGCGCGGTAAACCCACCGAGGACAAAGTAGAACTGATAGACCAGGACAAAGCGATCCTGGAACCCGGCAACGATCTGCCAGAAGCCAGATGAGGCTACTGTACCTTGTTGCAACCAGCGATAGTCAGCGTAGTACAGCACGACCTGGATGACAAAGCTGATGGACAGGACTTTCCAGGGATGGTGCGCGACACGTTTCAGAAAGAGCAAGAAGAGCGGCAAGATGATATAGAATTGCAAGGTGAGCAGAATATAGTACAGTTGATACGACGCATTCCCTGTCAATATATCAACGATGGCCGTCTTAATAAACGTTGCTGGCGATTGCCCCGGTATATTAACCCAGACATAGACCACGCTCCAGATGCAATAGGGTAACAGTACGCCTATACTACGCCTGGCCCAGAAGCGCCTGGTTGCGAAGGGTTTCCCATAATAGACATAGACCAGGGCGAAGGCCGTCACGAATATGAACACTTCTCGTGTGAAGTGCATTGCGACCACAAGAGCGTTTTGTACCTCCACCCCTACATTAGATTGATTGAGGAGGATCGTACCGGCAAGTACATGTACAGCAACCACGCTCCAGGCCGTTACTGCGCGCAAGGGATCTAGTTCATAGACATGTGGGCGACGAGCTTGTTGTTCTTTCACTTTGCTCCATACCTCAACTCTCTACTACTCATTGCAATGATACCTGTATGTCTTGATGAGCTAAGAGACGAACACAGCATGCTCAACCTTACATGCTGCGGCACGCGCCTGTTCTCGCATGCGTAACAGACGCCGCTCAACCTTACCCATCTGATTTCGTGGCAACGCGTCGAGCGCCATAAAGTCCACCGGCACTTTGTGCGGGCTCAGCCGACGAGCTGCATACTGGCGCAGTTCCTGTGCCATCTCCTCACTCCATGCTCCCTGTACAGCGACATAGGCCACGACCTGCTCACCATAGATGGGATCAGGACGACCAACAACAGCGGCCTCGCGCACCGCCGCATGCCACATGAGCACTTCCTCAACTTCGCGCGGCGCAATGTTTTCGCCCCCGCGAATAATCACTTCGCGCAAACGGCCCCTGATAAACAGGTACCCCTCCTCACGCCTACAGGGCGCCCTGCCGAGCCCGGCTTATGGATACCTGGCGGTACTGGATTAGCAACCACCTGACTTGCGGCTTCGGATAAACCGTAGGTTTCTATGACAGGAATACCGAAGTGTGCTTCGAAAGCCAGTAAATCTGCGGCGGGCAGCGGAGCCGAACCGGTGCGCACAAAGCGCAAGGAACCAGGCAGAAAAGGCGGTTTTTCCGTTTCCAATAACATGGCGACGATGGTCGGCACAATACTCGCCCAGGTGACATGAAAGCGCTCGATCCATGACCAGAAGTGCCGACGACTGAAACGCTGTGCAATGACAACCGTGCTACCGGCCAGCAAAGACGAACACAGGCTGACAACCGGCGCGTTCACATGGAAGAATGGCAGCACGGTTAAACCGCGATCCCGCGTGGAAAGGCGATGACTGACACGGATGGAATCGGCTGTCCAGGCGATCTGGCGTTCGCTGAGCACCACGCCCTTCGGTTCACCCGTCGTTCCAGATGTCGTCAGGCAGACCCGTCCTTCTACCGGCTCGAGAGATTCATAGGAAGATGCCTGTTCCAGCAGGGCATCGCATGCTTGCCGGGGAATCACCTGAGCGTGGGGGCAAGCAAAGCCCTGTGCCTCTTGCGTTCGTTCAACAAACAAGACATCCGGTCTGTGCTTCTGAGCTATGCGGGACTTTTCTTCATCAGGAGCATCTGGAGAGAGTGGAACCAACATATGACCGCCACTGAGGGCGCTGAGCCAGATCACGGCATTGACAACGCCGCCGGGTAAGGCAAGTACAATGCGGCGCGGCGTATCGCCGAGCAATTGCCGCACGCTATTAACCGAAGCGAGCGTATGAGCATACGTAAGCTCTCGACCTGTTTCTGCCTCCACGAGATACGCTGCGCCCGGTTGTATTTTCGCCCATGCTACCAGGCTCCTATAGAAAGTTCCGCTCGCGTGCGGTTCTAAGCGCTTGACATCTTCCCCAGTCACGTCTCGCATGTGTGCTATCATATGCAACTGCAACTCCTTCCTTCCTGACATCAGAGAACCACGTCTGCTCTCGATGTCTTGAGCATACCTCTGCTTGCTGAAGAAAGAGCGGTGATTTGCTGAAAACTTGCTGAAGAGAGGGTTCTGCTAAAGAGTAGCAAACCGACGATAGGCCAATGGGTAGTTCCTGCATTCAGGCAACCTATCATTCCTGTGCAAGTAGCATGAAAGCTTGAAAGACGTCCTTAATGGACACATCGAGGATTTTACGTTGTCATCCTGAGCGAGTGAGCCGAAGCCCTGAGTGACCCGGAGGAGAAGGATCTCCCGCTGGGCAGAGGATGGCCAGAGGCAGCACAATCATCACCGTCGTACCCTGCTCCGGAATACTAGAGATGCGCAGCCTCCCTTCATGAGCAGCCGCAATGCTTCGCGCAATCGAAAGCCCCAGACCTGTCCCTCCTGCCTCAAGCGAGCGCGCCTTGTCCACCCGGTAAAAATGCTCGCCCAGGTGCGACATATGCTCAGCAGCAATGCCTACCCCAGTATCACATACCTTCACAAGCGCCTGCCCGCCACGCGCCTCCGTGCGCACAATCCCGTTATCCAGGCGTGCCAGCGTTAGCATATTGTTTGCCAGCGTCGACATATGGTTCGCTTCGGCCACGATATCCTCTAAGAGCGGCGCATCTTCTGCATCCATCCCTTCGCGACTGCGCAGCAGGACCTCGGCGTCAGCCCGCAGCAGCGTCAGGGGCGTGCGCAGTTCGTGCGACGCGTCGGCGATAAAGCGCTGCTGATTGGCCCAGGCCAGTCGTGCCGGAGCCAACGCCCGCTTGGCCAGGAACAGCCCGCCCAGACCTGCACCAAGCAAGGACGTGCCTCCAACACTCACTAAGAGGAGCAGCAGCAACGACAGCGCCTGTTCCTGCACCTGGATGGACTCACCAATCACCACCACACCCACGTACCCTTTCCCCGTCGGACTCGGTACTGGTAGCGCATAGCGATAGATCTGCCCAACCGAACCTCCTGCATCGACCGTATCGGTGGACGGCTGGCCCGTCTCTAAGGCTCGCTTCGCCAAGGTCGTGCTGAGAAAGGCAGCTGGGAGCCCGGTGGTATGTTCGCCGGCGAGCCTGGAGCCGTGCTGGTCGAAGCAGACGACCCTTTCGGACAGAGGGAGGCCCAGAGCTGGGGACGAGCCAGATTGATCTGAGGAGACCAGGAGCGGACACGCACGATCGAGCGAACCCGTGAGCCATAGCTCCGCATGTGTATGGGCATGCAGAGTGGCATCCGTTTCAATGGGAGTCAGGAGGAAGTACTGGGTTCCGAAGTAGAGGACCACGCCGAACAGCACCAGGGCCATGCCTAACATCCCACAGTACCAGAGCGTGAGGTGAATGCGAAGCCTCTGAAAGAGGCCAGCTCCTGGCTCTTGTGTGTGGCGGCTCATCCTCTGACGAGGAGGCCACCAGGGAGAGATGCTCCTGCACATGTTGTTGCTCCTTTGTTGCCCTGTTACGCTTCGATATTGTAGCCCACGCCATGCACCGTCTTGATGCGCGGACGCGAGAAGCCCTGGTCGAGCTTGTCCAGCAACGAATGAATGTACATGTCCACCACATGGGGATGGCTGCACATCCATTCCTTGCTCTCTGGGTCCCTTAGGTCGTGCCCTGCTGGAGAATCTGCTGGACCACAGTTTGGACGAGATTGGATGGGATCGCAAAA
>VBHS01000075.1 GCA_005881295.1 Chloroflexota bacterium | reverse complement strand
GCTGGTGCGCAATACGTCGTACCCGGCCCACTCGCTTGATCGCCTGTGGTTTCTCAATTCGTGGAACGACGCGGCTATAACTCTTTTTGAGGTCGAGAGGGATATTGTGGAAGGGGAGAGACGGCACCTGTTAGAACTGGTATTTGATGCTCACCGCCGCCGCAATTTTTACGGTTGGGAGGACCTTGCTCGCCGCCTGGTGAGCGACTTCCAGTACAATACGCGTACGTTGACGCACATGCCAGAATATAAAGAGCTTTGGAGACACCTGCGCGAATTACCAGATTTTCGCCGTATAGCGGCCGCTACGTACCCGGAGGGGAAGCCGGCCCCTTCTTTTGTTTTTCAGGTGCAGAACAGCAAGCTCGGGCGAGTCACATTGCGGACGGCGACGACTGTGTTTACGGGGATATCTACGTATTCGATGGTGAGCTATGTGCCGGGCGATAAGCAGACGCTGGAGATTTACCGGAGGTATGACTGGCAGCTGGAATAAATGAGAGCTGTCCAGGTGAATCTAATGAATGCTGTGGGCAGGTTTTTGTCGCAGTTGTCGCAGTTGTCGCAGTTGTCGCGTATGTAGCATATAAGTATGGTCAAAGATGGTTCATGCCTTGAAAGGTCCCTGCGGAGGGCCAAACCCGCAACTCAACAGGAAGCTGTTTGTATTTCAGGCATTTTCTTTTGCCTGGAGGCGCTCGATGGCGCGTTCGGTGACTTCGAGGCCGGCTTTGAGGACGGCTTCTTTATAGTCGCGCACGAGCATTTGATATTCGAGGAGGCGAGGGCGACGGGTGGGACGCGTGGCATACTGCTGGCGCGCCCATTCCATGTGCTCAAGCTGGTTAAGTAGGCTGGCGCGATGTTCCAGGAGGTGTTTGAGGGCTACTTCGTCCGAGGTTTCGCCACAGAAGAAGAGTTTTGTGAGAAAATCGTCTTTGGAGAAGCGTTCGGGAACGTCTTCTTGCAGCCAGCGATCAAGTTCGGCCTGGCCCGCGGGTGTGAGGTGATAGACTTTGCGGTCGGGGCGACTTTTTTGGACGATGACTTCGGCCTCGACGAGTTTCGCGTCGCTGAGGGCTTTCAAGGTGGTGTAGATCTGACTGTTTCCGGCGTTCCAGTAGCTGGCGAGGGCGCGATCGAAGGCCTGTTTGATGTCGTAGCCGCTCATGGGACGCGCGCCTAGCAGGCCGAGAATGATATAACGCAGGGTGTTGCGCGAGTAGAGGCCGTTGCTGTTCTCAAAAGTTGCCGGTATAGTATCAATTTGTTCTGTCATACAATCTTTTCTTTGGTGTGGGATGATCTGGTTTTTCCGGTATTATAGCACTTAGGGTGGGACGATGATATACTTTATTGGTAAGCTGTACTTGCATGTGTATTCTAACTTAGATCGTTGATGCTCGTATACTTTGTGGAAGCACTTTAGCTCATTCGGTTAACTATATGCCCGGTAAACCATCTAAAAACTACGGTGAAAAACAATGAAGCGTTTTGAAGGAGAACATGAATGGATGCCCGATTTTATAACAGCAACGATCTGAATATTGAGCGGCTCGCTACGGACCTCGAGCATTTCTTTCGCGGCCAGGGATACCAGGTACAGCAGATTGGCAACAATGAGCAGATAATGGTACAGTTGAAGAAGGGCAGTGATTTTGAAGCGGTCATTGGGATGCAGGCGGCATTGACTGTGACTATCCAGCGTACGGCCGGTGGCGTGGTGGTTGCGGTCGGCCGGCAAAAATGGGTGGACAAGGCCGCCGTTGGCGCTGTTGGCGTTGTCATACCAGCTTTGTGGCCATTGTTAGTGACAGCAGGGGTGGGGGCGTTCCGGCAGGTTGGACTTGCCAACCAGGTGATGACTGTACTGGATGGATTGGTACGACAGCAGCAGCCCAATGTACAGACGGGCCCTGTTCCAACGCCGCCACCAGCGACACAATCATGACCATAACGAAGTAGTAGGCATTCATAGGGATGTAAAAAGGAGAGAGTAGGATGGATGCACGATTTTACAATGCGGATGATATAGATATCGAGCTACTTGCGAATAACATGGAGAATATATACCGGGCGCAGGGTTACCAGGCACAGCATTTTGGCGACAACAAGCAGGTGATGGTACAGTTGAAGAAGGGCAGTGATTTTGAGGCTCTGATAGGTCTGCAAGCGGCCCTGAGTGTGATTATACAGCGTTCCGGCGGTGGGGTACTGGCGATGATTGGCCAGCAAAAATGGATGGACAAGGCTGCCGTGGGGGCGGTTGGTATTATTGCAGCCCCTGTGCTGTGGCCTTTGATGATTACGGCGGGTGCCGGGGCAATCAGGCAGGCGAGTCTTGGCAACCAGGTATTGAATGTGGTAGATGGACTGGTGCGGCAACAGAGGCCCGAGATCCAGATTGGACCGGTGCCGATGCAGATTATGCCCCAGATTCAGCAACAATGGGCGCCGCCGCCTCCACAATATCTACCGCCGCCGCAGTATAACCCGCCACCGCAGTATAATCAGCCGGCGCCGGTTTATACTCCGCCGCCACAGGTTGTAGATGCTCAGTCGGTACCGGCCCCTTCATCAAAGCGATTACGCTGCCCGAGCTGCAATACTCCCTATGAACCTGGCGATACCTTCTGTACTGGCTGTGGAAAGTCGCTGGTGACGCTTTGCCCGAATTGTAAGTCGGAAGTGAAAGATAATGCTTCGTTCTGTCCGAAGTGCGGGGCGTCGATCTACCAGCCGGGCACGCAAACGCAGGCAGCTCAACCCGTACAGCAGTCACAGCCTACGTATACGCCACCACAAGCGCAAGTACAGTATACGCCGCCAGCGCCGACGCCAGTGTATACACCACCACCGGAGCCAGAGCCATATGTACCTCCTGTGCCGAAGGAGCCACCTGTACAGCCTCAAACGACGATTACCTATACGCCATCGGCTCCAAAGCAGGGTACACCGGCAGCGCCGAAGCAACCGCAAAAAGAGGAGGTCTACTATACGCCGCCGAACCTGGATCCTACGTTACCGGCGCAAAAGCCACTTGAGGCGAAGCCTTCCGCCAGGCCGGCATTTGATCCAACGGCTACCTGGGGTTACCTGACCTTCGGTGATGGTAAGCAGGTTAAACTGGCGGGGGAGCGGGCGCTGGTGGGACGCTACGATCACGATGTCGGTGGTATGCAGCCTGAAGTGGATCTGAGCAATACGCAGGGTTCAGATACCGTTTCGCGCATACATGCGACGCTCGATCATATTGGCAGCGCCTATACGCTTACGGATCTAAATAGCACCAATAGCACGCGCCTCAATGGCAAACGCCTGGAGCCGGACAAGCCCACGCCGATTAACGATGGAGATGCGATTGCTTTTGGTAAGGTGACGTGTACTTTTAAGAAGGCGTAGATTTCGTTTTACATAAGAACGGACATGGATGAGGGCATTATGATGCCTTTATCCATGTCCGTTTTTGGTTGTGTGCCTCCTGAGGAATGTGCGAAAGTCCACTTTCAGAACAGCAGACTTTGACCTGGATACTGTTCCCACTTGTATTATATGTAACAGAGGAGGAATGTTTTTATGATAAAACGCAAACCTGGTCACACTGACCTTATTGTCTCACCACTCTGCCTGGGTGGGAACGTGTTTGGATGGACTGCCGACGAAAGAGGCTCGTTTGTTGTGCTGGACGCGTATGTTGATGGCGGAGGAGACTTTATTGATACGGCTGATGTCTACTCTGGAGGCGAATCCGAGAGTATCCTTGGGCGCTGGATGAGTACACGCAAAAACAGGGATCGCGTCATTGTGGCGACGAAAGTGGGGAGCCGTATGGGCTCAGATCCTCATGCGCAGGGCCTCTCGCGGCGGTACATTCTGGAGGAAGTTGAGGCTTCATTGAAACGCCTGCAGACCGATTACATCGACCTCTATCAATCTCATCGCGATGACCCGAGTACTCCACTCGATGAGACTATGGCCACCTTTGATGAACTCGTGCGCCAGGGCAAAGTGCGTTACGTTGGCGCCTCCAACTACAGCGCTGCGCGTCTGCGAGAAGCGCTCCGGGTCAGCGAACAGCACGGTTACGTCCGCTACGAATGCTTGCAGCCGCCATATAACCTGGTCAATCGCACAGAGTACGAGCGCGAGCTTGAACCGCTTTGCCTTGAACAAGGGCTTGGCGTCATAACCTATTCCTCGCTGGCAAGCGGCTTCCTCACGGGTAAGTACCGCCAAGGCAAGGCTTTGCCTTCCAGCCCGCGCGCAAAAAGG
>VBHS01000074.1 GCA_005881295.1 Chloroflexota bacterium | reverse complement strand
TCTTCAGATGTCCTGGGTAGACATACATTCCCTGGTAAATCTCTTGCGAGAGGTCAATGAATCTGGGCATAGATTTGCCTCCATGAGAGTACATGTGCTTTCAATAGCTACCTTGCAGCAGCCGCGTTGGCTGCTGTCTTGCAGTAGTTGCTATTAATACATCACCATGCCAGCAGAGACGTTCAGGTCTTCTCCTGTTATCGAAGTTGCCCTGTCGGAAGCCAGGAAGACGGCCGCAGCAGCTACGTCGTCAACTGGAATCAGGCGACCAAGCGGCGAACTGCTTGTAAATTGTCGTCGCGCCTCATCGAGGCTGATGCCTTTTGTCTCTGCTTGTTTGCGAATCACCCACTCGATGCGCTCACCCTCAACCCCACCAGGAGAGACCACATTCACCCGTATACCGTATGGCCCCACCTCCCAGGCAAGTGTCCTGGCGAGGCCGACGAGAGCCATCTTGCTGGCAGAGTACGGCGTACGACCAAATAAGGGTCGCTTCCCGGTCATAGAGCCGATGATGACGATACACCCTGAGCGCCGCTCAATCATCGTAGGAAGGAACGCTCGGCAGCACAGGTATACTCCAGTCACGTTGACGGCGAAGGTCTCCTGCCAATCGACAGGCGTGATTTCCCACAGAGGGGCAGTGGGACCACCGATGCCGCTGTTGTTCACAAGTACGTCGACTCGACCGAAGTGACTTAGCGCCTGCTCCGCCAGGTTGTGTACGCTTTCTTCATGACGAACGTCTGTCGGCACAACCAGTGCCTTACGCCCCAGGCTCTCCACTGCCGCTTTGGTCTCAGTGAGCGCCTCTATCGAACGAGCGGCAAGCACAAGGTCGGCACCTTCTCTGGCATAAGCTAAAGTAATTGCTCGCCCAATGCCACGACCGCCTCCAGTGACAACAGCTACTTTATCCTTGAGCATGGATGGAAATACCTGCCTTTCGTTTCGCTCAATCTATGTAGGGGCGCAATTGCTCTTGAAACCGGTGCAAATGACGCTAGCGAACCCCTGATAGCAGCTTGCCAACGAGACTGCGCCTCCACCTTACGGGTCAGGCAAGATGCAAGGAGGTGCCTACACTTCGTGTCATGTACCGGAACAAGTATCGCGCCTCTGCATTTTTGCATTAGGGCGTTTTTGCCTGAGCTTGCGTTACCCACTTGACGATCTTCTCTGGTGTCATCGGCAATTCATCGATCTTGACGCCCAAGGGCTTGAGTGCATCCTCTACCGCCCGCGTCACCGCAGGTGGCGCCACCATACGTCCTCCTTCGCCACCACCTTTGACGCCATACGCCGTGAAAGGTGAGGGTGTCACATGATGATAGATCTCGATATGCGGTACTTCGGCAACGGTTGGTACCAGGTAGTCGTTCATTGTTGTCGTCAAGTTTTGGCCTTCGGGGCTGTAGCGCACCTCTTCGTACAGGGCTACACCGATGCCCTGCGCGATGCCTCCCCGAATCTGGCCTTGCAATGAGCGTGGGTTTACCACTGTACCAACATCATGGACAGCAAGGTATTTGAGAAATTTGACCTGGCCTGTTTTGATGTCAACCTCTACAATGGGAATATGGGCGGCATGGCCCATAATCGGATAGAACACACCCAGGTCTTTACGATCCTCCGAAGGGGCCGTGGTGTAGGGATGGTCATAGGTGAAGCTCCCCTCCAGGCCGCTCTCCATATCCGCTGGCAGGTCGAATTTGTTCCAGTAGGCCTTCATGCCAATATCAGTGAGGCTCAGCGAACGATCAGTGCCCTTGACCCAGACACGCCCTTCTCGAACCTCCATATCATCGAGGCTGGCCTCCAAAAGATGAGCAGCGATCTTGTACATCTTCTCCTTGACCTTCGCCGCTGCGCCTTGGACCGCTCCTGAGAGCATCACCGTCATACGGCTACCTCCTGGGCCAGCGCTGGGCAGCCCCTGGGATGTACCTTCGTAGGCGACACTGACCGTCGTTGGGTCTACGCCAAACTCCTCACCGACGACCTGTGACACAACGGTCTCAGGACTATTGCCCCAGAAAGGAGAGAACATTGTCACCGTGATGCCGCCGGTTGGTCCTATGCCAATACGCACACTTTCGGCAGTGGTTGTCAGGCCCGTGGCGGGACCAGGGTTATGGAACCAGAACTCGGTCGCGCTGTAGGTACTGCGCTGTTGACACGTAGCCAGGCCGATGCCGATGTAGCGTCCGAGCTTTCGTGCACGCACCTGCTCCTGACGCCAATAGTCCAGGTTAGCATGTTGCAGCGCCATATCCAGGACACCGGGATAGTTCCCACTGTCATAGACGTTGCCCGTCGGCATCTTATAGGGGAACTGATTGGGCTGGATGAAATTCCGGCGGCGCAGTTCTATACCATCAATACCCAGCTCATCGGAAGTAGCATCTACCAGCCGCTCCAGCACCCAGTTGCCGACATCTGAACCAGCACCCCGGAATACCCCCTGCTGATTCTTATTGGTCAACACCGCCTTGATGCCGTTCTCAAGGCTGCCGATGGTGTATGGTCCACTGATCTGCGACATCATGTTCGTGTTGCCTGTAATAGCGAACACGAAATAGGCTCCATAATCATCTATCGCATGCAGGCGCAAGCTCAGGAACTTGCCCTCTTTGGTGACGGCAAGCTCGGCATCGTAGATACGATCAGCGGCTTGAGCATCATTGGCCGCCAGGTTGTCGATACGATCTTCCATGAACTTCACCGGGTGCCCGGTGACCTTCGACAGTGCGCCCGCGATGGCGATCACTTTGCTCGTCACATGCTTGCTACCAAAGCTGCCACCTGTATACATGGGATAGAAGTTGACCATATGGGGCGCCAACTTCAGGCTCCCCGCAATCAACCACCCTACATAGTTGAGCATATTGGTGGTCGACCAGACCTCCATGCGACCGCTAGGGGGGTCGTACTTGCAAACCGCTCCGGCTGGCTCCATGGGCGCAGCAGTGGCGCGCGGCCAGCGCAGGCGTCGCTTCATGATATGATCTGCGCGGGCAAAGTCACCATCCACGTCGCCAAAGATGAAGACGTGCTCATAGACGACGTTTGAGGGGAGATTCTCATGCACCTTTGGCGCATCCGGCTTCATTGCTTCCAACACATCGATCACTGGTGGCAATGGCTCCCACTCGATCTGCACGAGTTCCAGGGCATCCTCGGCGATATAGCGACTTTCGGCAGCCACCGCAACCACTGCTTCTCCGGCATAGCGCACCTTGTCAACAGCAATCGCGTGCTCGACGACCGGCTCCGCACAGAAGGCTGGCAATGGATCGAGCACCACGGTCGCCTCACGGCCGGTCAATACAGCATGGACGCCCGGTACCTTTTTGGCAGCGCTGGTATCGATCCTGACGATACGGGCATGAGCATAGGGGCTGCGTAGAACAGCGGCGTGGAGCATGCCGGGCAACTTCACATCACCAGTATACTCCGCTCTACCCGTGAGCAGATCCGGATCTTCCCGCCGCTTGATATCTTTGCCAATCCATGTATGGCTATTGGTTGTGGTTGTCACAGTTTTTCTCTCCTCTAAACCTCGGACAGAAACGACGCTTCGCGCCTGGCACTGCGTGCCCATCCGTCCGCAAGGAATGTCTCCTTTTGAAGGTCAAGCTCCAGTACCCGACGGTACAGTGGCACTTGCCCCAGCTACAGCCTGGGAAGCGCTTTGCACCGCTTCGATAATCTGCTGGTAGCCAGTACAGCGACAAATGTTGCCCGAGAGCGCGCTGCGAATCTCTTCTTCGCTGGGATTTGGATTGTGCTGTAACAACTCGTAGGCGGTCATCAGGAAACCGGGGGTGCAAAAACCACACTGAAGTCCCTGCTTCTCCCAAAAAGCCTGCTGGAGGGGATGCAGCTCACCACCGCGGGCTAATCCCTCTACGGTCATCACCTCGTGGCCGTTGGCCTGCACTGCGAACATCAGGCACGAGCGTACACTCTGCCCATCCACCAGCACGGTACAGGAGCCGCAGACACCATGTTCACAGCCCAGATTGGTGCCCGTCAATCCCAAATCTTCGCGCAGCGCATCTGCAAGCAAGCGTCGTGGCTCGACCACCAAGCGGTGGGTCCCACCATTGACTGTCAAGCGGATCGTCACAAAATCTTCGTCTTGCATCATCGATTCCTTTCTGCTCGCTCTGCGGCACTAGCCAATGCCTCTTTGGTCAGAACACTAGCCAGGTGGCGGCGATAGTCGGCAGAGCCGTGGATATCGGAGGGTGGATTGTCCAGTCCAGTGATGACGGCGGTGGCAGCGGCATCCCAGGCTTCGTCGCCAGGATGTTGCCCACGCAGCAGCGCTTCTGCAGCTTGAGGACGCACTGGCGCGGGACCTACGCTACACAGTCCCAGGCGGGCGTCGGCAATGGTGCCATCCTCGTCCAGCGTTATAACGGCAGCGACACCTGCCAGGGCGTAGTCACCTTCACGGCGAGAAAACTCCACAAACGCACTCCCAGCTTTAGAAGGCAGTCCAGGGACCCGCAGTTCGGTCAACAATTCACTCGCTTTGAGGTCGGTCGAGAGATAGCCTTTGAAGAAATCCTGGGCAGAGATGGTACGACTGCCGGAGCGGCTACGAACCTCAAACGCTGCATTCAGGGCGAGCAGCACGGCTGGCAATTCGGCGGCTGGATCAGCGTGGGCAATGCTGCCACCAACGGTGCTGCGGTTGCGGATGGCAGGATGTCCAACACAATGCGCGGCTTCTACGAGAAGCGGCAGGCGTGCTGCTGCGGTGGTGTCGCGCTCTAAGGTCGCGTCGCGGGTCATGGCACCGAGCGCCAGACCACCATCCCAGGGGCGCACGTAGGCCAGTTCACTGATGCCGTTAATATCGACGAGCATATCGGGATGGGCGAGGCGCATATTCATCAGCGGTACGAGGCTCTGGCCCCCTGCCAGTACCCGTGCCTCATCTGCGTGTTCGACTAAGAGTGCCACCGCCTCTTCGACACTCCGCGGGGCAAAATAACGGAATTTGGGCGGTTTCATAGACTTGGCGCACAGACTGCATCCGAGACTGCCGTCTTATGAACCTAAAATACTTTCGTTGGAAGAACGACAATTTACGAGGCGGCAGCAGGTGCGCTCACTCCTTTCTTGTTTGTATACTTGACCTGGATGGAAATCCCCCGGACTTCCTTACCCACAAGGGGCGCTACTTCTCCCAAACAAATAACTCTATGATAGAGCCATCAGGATCGCAGACGTACATTTGCAGAACACCATCACCGCGAGGGCGTGGCCCCCCGACAATTTTAACATTGTGAGCCTGCAAGTGTCGGCGTACTTCTTCCAGGTTGGCGACTTCGAAGGCAATATGCGCACCGTAGCCAACG
>VBHS01000073.1 GCA_005881295.1 Chloroflexota bacterium | reverse complement strand
CTGTGGCTATGAATGGCAAGGATTGCAGAAAGAGGAGAAAAACAATAGCAACAGTACAGACCGTTACTGATCCCATCGACACGTCCGAAATGGGCTTTACCCTGATCCATGAGCACCTGCGGGTACGATCCGACGCGGTTGTCATGCAGTGGCCGTACCTGTATGACGAAAAGCGCGAGATGGAGCGGGCCATCGGACAGGTCAGAGCCGCGCGGGAGCGCGGCGTCAAAACCATCGTGGAGCCTACTGTCATGGGCTTGGGCCGGGATATCCGCTTTATGCAGGAGGTCGGGCGTTTGACGAGCATGCAGATTATCCCGGCGACTGGACTGTATACGTATAACGATGTGCCCTTTTACTTTCATAATCGCTCGGTTGATAAGATGGCAGATCTGTTTATCCACGACATTGAGGAGGGCATTCAGGGCACCTCCATACGGGCCACCTTTCTCAAGTGTGCCACTGACGAGCCCGGTATCACGCCGGGCGTTGAGCAGGTGCTGCGCGCTGTAGCCCGGGCACATAGGCGCACCGGTGTGCCGATTATGACTCACTCGCATCCACGCAGCGGTGTGGGTTTGAAACAGCAGGATATCCTGGAAGCGGAAGGGGTTGATCTGAGCCGCGTCCTTATCGGACACTCCGGCGATACCGATGACATTGACTACCTCACGCAGTTGGTCGAACGAGGCTCCTTCATCGGCATGGACCGCTACGGTCTCGAGGAGACCGCGGGATATCTCTCAACTGAGAAGCGCAACGCGACGATCCTGGAGATGTGCCGGCGCGGGTACGTAGAGAAGATGATGCTCTCACAGGACACTTGCTGTACGATCGATTGGTTCGAGCCAGAAGTGGTTGCGGCGTTGGCGCCCAAATGGAACATGACCTACATAACTGACGAGGTGATTCCCGCCCTAAAAGCGGGAGGTATCACCGATGCACAGATCCATACAATGACCGTCGACAATCCACGCCGTTACTTTGAGCGACAAGGAGCATACTAAGAGAATAGCATCTGATAGTCGAATCGCTCTCTTATCAGATCGAGTGTAAGACCCATCTCTTAAAGCCCTGTGCTCGTGATGGAGATCCTTGCGTTCGCTCGTCACACTGTTGTATAAATGAGTAGAAATAATCTATGTCGAACGAAGTCATACACAAAAATCCCTCTCAGAGGTGTCCATACAGAGACACCAAGCACAAGAGTCGGCTGGGCCACTCGGTGTCATGCTACTCACTGGGGAAAGCAAACCACCGCATATGGATCGTGAACTATTTTTACAATATTTACGCGACCACTCTTTGGAAGAAGGCCGTGCTCACATACAGGAGCATATCGCGGAGCTGTCCGAGCATAAAACCATTGGCGAATGGCTGGCGGACGAAGCTCTGCGCCTCCTCTACGCCCCTTTTCTCTCGCTCAAGTTAGCCGAACTGCTGACCTTCTTCGGTGAATGTTGTTCACATCTTCCATCGCAGGCGCTCGGCTTCAAGGCAAAAGGGGATGCATTGTTTCAGATTGGGCATTATGAAGCTGCGCTAGAGTGTTTGGATACTGCTGGGGAGGATTTTCTTTTCTTGGGCGATGAAGGAAATTGGGCGCGTTCTCGTATCAGTTGGGTCTTATGTGCAGGCTGGCTTGGTCGCGTCGAAGACGCGCTAAAAGCCGGAGAGCAGGCCCGCACCGTTTTTTTACAATTGGGAGAATATTATTGGGCTGGCGTTGTCGATAACAATACGGCTATAGTCTACGAATTTATAGGACGATACCAGGACGCACTCAAGCTCTACGAAAATATGCTCGCAATTTTTTCTACCGTCACCGATCAAAGTGAGATTTCCATTAAGCGGTCTATAGCGATAGCAAAAGTAAATCAGGCAGAAATTCTCTCCCGGCTTGGCAAGTTAGAAGAGGCGTACTGTCTTTTTCAGCGGGCACAGGAAAGCTTTATCCTTCTCGGGGAAACAAGTTTGGTTATCTACTTAGAGACTCACCTGGCGGAACTCGATTATATACAAGGCTATTATGGCTCGGCATTAAGGCGCTACTATCAAGCTCGTGATAGCATGGTACAGGATAATGTCGACAGCCCTATTTTGCTGGCAGAACTCAAGCTTTGTATGGCGAATTGTCTTGTAAAACTGAATAGAACGCAAGAGGCTTGCCTGTTGTCGGAGGAGGCGGTGAAGACATTCCGACAATCCAGTATATCATTGAGTACAGGCAATGCACTATGCGAACATGCGAGAGCATTAGTAGCCTCTAATCGACTCCAAGAAGCTCTGGATGCTCTTGAAGAAGCATGGGCATTATTTAATGATGGGGGCTTTGAACCACATGCTCTTGCTAGCAATCTCCAACGGGCAGAAATTCTTCTACAAATGGGGTCATTCACTGCAGCATACGCGCAGGCTCAAGTAGTCAAGAATTATTGTGATGTTCAGGGTCTTATAGCCCGCTCCATTCATGCCAGTCTACTTATGGCTAGTGCGTTGATAGCAAATGTGGAGCAAACTGAGTTCCGGGAGGAGCAGCAAACGACACTGCTACAGGAGGCCACGTTACTATGCAAACGAGTTATCTTTCAGGCACGTCAGCATAATTTGCAAGGAGAAATCTATAAAAGCCACTACCTCCTGGGAAGAATCTTTTCTCTTCAGCACAATCTTTTGAAGGCTGCAAAGCACTACGGAGCGGCAATTGCTCAGATCGAACGTATTCTCGATGATCTTGTGTATGATCTCTCTGCTTCATTCCTGCACACGACATGGACTGTGTACGAGGATATGATTGCTCTATGTCTCCAGCAATCTCAGCCAGAGCATGCTTTTTACTATCTTGAACAGGCGCGATCAATGGCCCTTCGTCAGCATCTTAGTAGTTCTAAGGCACCACTTAGAAAGAACGAGAGAGAAGGGAATGTTGTTTCTACAACAGTCCTGCGCACACGATACGAACTCAGAGATTGGCAGGAGCAACATCGCAAATATAGCGTTCTACTCGCAGATATTGATACCTCGCTATCTCCTGCCCTTAATCGAGATATCATCCAGACCGAACTGAAGCATTGCGAGGAGAAGCTAAACGAGTTGTTTGAGCGCCTGTATCTCTACGAAGCAAGTACACCAGCGAGGTCTCAAGGTTCTCATTCCAGGAAAGCTGTGCGTCTAGAACAGGCAGCACTCAAAGTACAAAGGATAGATATCGCACAGGTGCGCCAATCTCTTTCTGCGGATCATCTTCTACTGTCATACTATATCTATGAGGGGAAGCTTGTCATTTTTGCGATTACAGCAGAAGATTTGATAGTCCATGAAGATCCTGACGGACTGGCCCAGTTGGAGTATCTATTACCATTACTCCATGCTCATCTTCAACCGCAGGGTTGGCCCGATGTTTTGCACCCACCACAGCAGCTCATCCGCCGTCTGCTTAAAAAGCTCTATGATCTATTAATATCTCCTGCGATACCTCTACTACCTTCTTCGGCGGGACACCTGACCATTGTTCCTTATGGTCCGTTACATCAACTGCCGTTTCATGCCCTGTATGATGGTTCCCGCTTCCTGATCGAGGACTACCAGATGAACTACCTCCCGGCGAGCAGCTTGCTGGTGCATCTCGGTATGCAGAATGACAAACAGAACGGTGATTCTGCCTCAGCAGAGATATCAGCCGCACATCCGCTCGTGCTTGCTTATTCGGACGATGGGCATTTGCTACGTGTCCATGATGAGGCAAGAACCATAGCATCACTTTTAGAGGGGAGATGCTATCTTGAAAAAGAAGCCACGATTGCGCGGCTTATCCAGCAAGCATCATCCAGTCCAATCATTCATCTCGCAACTCATGGTCAAAGCAGGTTGGATGCCCCCAATTTTTCGTATGTTCGTTTAGCTGATGGACAGTTAAACGCGATTGATGCCTTCAGCCTCGATTTACAGAAATGTGAACTGGTCACCTTGAGCGGCTGTGAAACGGGGTTAGCCCTGAGCGGTGGAGGCGATGAACAATTGGGCCTGAGCCGGGCTTTCCTGGCTGCTGGAGCAACTTCACTCGTAATAAGCTTGTGGCCCGTAGAGGATAACGCGACGAACGAGCTGATGCAACGCTTCTATCAGCATCTTTTGCAAGGAGAGAGCAAGGTGCAAGCGCTGCGAACCGCTCAATGCAGTCTCTTGCATCAAACGGAATCGATGTATGTTCACCCATACTTCTGGGCGGCATTTCGTCTTGTCGGTGATGTTGGTCCCTTGAGGTATCGAAACAATCAAAGGCTGTAAGGCAGATCTCAGACAAAGGCAACTCAACCCCCAAAAAAGTTACCTCCCAACGTTTGAGAGATAGGAGTGTTGACGTAATTACAGGTACTCCCGCTAGAATACCCAGTTAGAAAGGCTTGGAGGTACATATGCAACATATGATGTCTATGAACGACAATATGCACGACACTTTTTGGCGCAATGACCAGATTATGGTCGTGTTTCGTTCGGATATTCCCCTCATATCTGATGGAATACTCAACGAAGAGCCGCTGTTACAAAAATTGAATTTACCTTTGCAATTGCAGGGGATCAATCAGTTCCTCCAGATAAACCAGGTTCCTGTTACTTTAGCTTTTTTAGGTGATGACGAGAAACCTGCTCCACCAGATCAGCCTGCTTTAAGCAAAGCCAACAGTGGAGATAACTCGAAGCTTCCCCCTGGCGTCCATCTCTTCGGCTTAACCTCTCCCATCCAAACAGACTATGGAGTGATCAATACTAGTGTTATTAGCTTTCTTAAAATTGACAAAGGATCTGCACAGGGTGCCGGCGGTACGCCATCTGCGAGAGTCTTACCTGGGAAAGGTCACGGCAGTAACAACGATAAATCTCTTATCCCCACCATTGTTACTACCCTCAACGATGGTCTGGATGATCTCAACAAGAAGAGCATGGTGCCTATCGCTCTTTCTGCCCCGGCCTGGCTTTGTGGAGGTACGCCAATAGGTCAGGGCTGCCCACTTACTCCTCCTATGCCGGTGGAAGATTCTTGCTCGAACTGGCACATTACGCTGCCTGATCTCGACCCTCAATTACAATCGCTGATGGGTGATGGCGTGACGGTCTTTATACTGGATGCATTTCCCGAACGAGGAGTAATCTCAAGGGCGGCAAGAGATGCGGGAGATGACAACTGGCTTCTGAGTAACGTTAACGAAACGGTTTCATTTGATTACAGCATGATGTCTGGCGTGCAAGAAATACGCGATATGGTCAGCACGGGTAACGCCTCAGTTGGCAAGGATGTTTATGGGGAGCATTATCCCATTCTGATGCCAGATCACGGCTTGTTCATTGCCGGTATTGTGCGTGACATTGCTCCCAATGCCAATATTGAGTGTATTCGTGTGCTCAACGATCTTTGTGTGGGTGATATGAGCAAGCTGGTAGGGGCGCTCTGGAG
>VBHS01000072.1 GCA_005881295.1 Chloroflexota bacterium | reverse complement strand
GAGGGTATAAACCCGCTCCAGAGCTAGAGGGAACGATGCCGGAATTGCCAGCTCTAGTCTATTTTGCCTGATTTCGAAAGATGCGTTTCTTCTGTCTCATTTAGAATTGCTTGCCATAAAAAATAACGCACCTACTCAACCAAACACAAAACACCCTGGCTTGTGTTACCTAACACTTTCAACCAGGATGTTTTGCATACGTATCGTCTACGCCTACCCTTGCATCTGACAGTCAATTTGACAGTCAATACGGTTGACTTTCATTGACATCGGCTTACATTGGCGAACAGGAAACCCTAGTCCCAGGCGCCTATCTTCACATACCCCTTGAGTAAAGCGCGGGCGATGATGAAATGTTGGATTTCGTCGGTGCCTTCGTAGATGCGGGTGACGCGCAGGTCGCGGTACCAGCGTTCAATGGGCATTTCGCGGGTGTAGCCCATGCCACCGTGGATCTGCATGACGCGATCGACGACGCGATTGGCCATGTTAGAGCCGTAGAGTTTGGCCATACTGGCTTCGTGGCGGTTATCCAGCCCCTGGTCGGCTTTCCACGCGGCGTGGAAGGCGAGCCATTTCGTGGCCTGGATTTCTGTGGCGGAGTCGGCGAGCATCCACTGGATGGCCTGACGGTCAGCGATGGGTTGGCCAAAGGTGACGCGCTGCCTGGAGTAGTCTACAGCCATTTGTAGCAGGCGCTCGGCGGTGCCGACGCAGCGCGAGGCGATGAGCCAGCGGCCCTGGCCGATCCATTGCATGCCGAGCGAGAAGCCCTGACCTACCTCTCCCAGAATATGATCTTCAGGCACGCGCACATTCTCGAAGAAGAGTTCGGCGGGGGACCAGCCGCCCATGGTGGGCACAGGACGGGATGTCCAGCCCATTGAGCGATCGACCAGGAAGCAGGTCACGCCGCCATTCTGGGGTGGTTTGCTGCGGTCGGTGACGGCGAAGACCATGGCGAAGTCGGCCTCGTTGCCGCCGGTGATAAAGACTTTCTGCCCGTTGATGACCCAGTGCTTGCCATCTTTGACGGCGGTGGTGCGAATGGCGGAAGGGTCTGAACCGGCACCTGGCTCGGTGAGAGCGAAACAGGACTTGCGCGTTCCCTCGATGGTGGGTATGAGATATTCAGCTTTCTGCTGCTCGTTGCCATGATAGAGGATGTTGTCCGCTGCGCCGCCAAAGGTGAAAGGGACAAGCGTGCGGCCCATCTCCATGACGATGAGGGCGGTCATTACTGCTCCCAGGTTGGCGCCTCCATATTCCTCGGGCGTGTTGATACCCCAGAAGCCCAGGTCTCGGGCTTTCACCTGGAGGGTGTGATACAATTCTGGTTCAATACCGGTGGGGTATTTGCCTTCGGATTGCAGGACTTCGCTTTCGAGGGGCATGAGTTCGCGATCTACAAAACGCCGTACGGTCTGCTGAATCATTTTCTGTTCTTCGCTGAGGGAGAAATCCATTGCGACCTCCTGGTTGATGTCTTTTCGCTCTATACATGGGGGATGATCAATACCGCTATTTTAGCACACCTGATGGCGGTTATGTCAGCAGGGGGAAATGGGGTCTCTATCATGCGGTTAAGGCTATCGGTACATTTCGGGATAGCTCATGGCAGTCGTACTGTTGGCTTTGTGATATACTAAGCTTGTTTCCTTGAGAATACAATTACCTGACTGATATAGATTCTGTTGAGAAAGGGACGTTCATAGCGTTATGAGTGATCAGCAAAATTTGCCACCTAACTATTTCTATCATCAATTGCCCAATGGTATCGAGATGGTTGGTCAGTATATGCCCAGCCTCAATTCGATAACTTTTGGGTTTCAGCTTGACGCGGCGATTATTCATGAACCGGAGGATAAACAGGGGCTGGCGCACCTGTTTGAATATATGCTCTTCCAGGGGACGAAACAGAAGGACGCGCGGGCTTTAAACGAGGCGTTCGAGTCCCTCGGGGTACGGAAAGGGGCAAGCACGGGCTGGGAGACGGCGCGCGTGATGGCTCAGTTGGTCAACAACAAGTTTGATGCGACACTGCCGTTGATGCAGGAGATATTGCTTACACCGACGTTTCCAAGAGAAGATTTAGAGCAGATGCGCAGTATTGTGCTGCAGGAGATCCGGCGCCGCGATGATGAGCCGATGAGTCGCATTTTTGACCTGGCGAGAGCAAACTTTTACCGGGGGACCGCGCTGGCACGCTCAGCCCTGGGTACAAGCGAGAGTGTGCAATCGGTGCAGAGACAGGATTTGCGAGACTTCTGGAGGTCTCGCTACCAACCTAACGATGTGCTTTTCGCTATCGCGGGCAAGTTCGATTGGGATCACGTGGTTGAGCAGGTGCAGGCGCTTTTTGGCGATTGGAGCGGCCAGGCTGCTACTTCACCTGAGCAGCGACCGACCCCTACAGCGAATATCGCACTAGAGCATCAAGAGGGGAAGCAGGAGCACCTGGGACTGATGTTCCCCTTCCCGCATTATACTGACCCGGACTATTACGCGGCCCTGGTGATTAGCGAGGTACTTGGTGGCAATATGGCGTCACGCCTCTTTGTGGAGGTGCGCGAGAAGCGCGGACTTGTTTATGGCGTCTGGGCCGGACTGTCAGGAAACAAGCACGTGGGGGCGATGCGTGTTTATGCCGGTACTACTCCCGAACAGGCACATGAATGCCTGGTAGTGATTGTGAATGAGCTGCGCAAGTTAGAGCAGGAGGGGATCACGACCGATGAACTGGCACGAGCCAAGGTGCAGTTGAAGAGTGAAAATGTGATGCGGGGCGAAGGCTCTGGCTCGCGTATGGGCGCGCTGGCCCATTCCTGGTGGTATGAAAGGAAACTGCGCACTATCCAGGAGGTTAAGGAGGCGATTGACGCGGTGTCTGAGGAGCAGGTGCTGGGTGTGCTACGGCGTTTTTCTCCGCTCGATCCGTTGACGGTTGCGGCTATTGGCCCTCTTGAGCGTGAGGCGTTGGTGGGAGGCACGCTGTGACGACGAGTTGAGGCGAGCCCCAACCTGAATGCGTGTGACCACTAATGTAGAGCTTGGCGTTCTTCAAAGGGCCATCATACGCTATTTGATGAGGGATGATAGATTGCAACAGAGCGAGGTCAGGTAGCATGTCAGAGCAACGGAAACAAACTGATCGAGATCACGTTTTGGCAGCTTTAGAGGCTGAGCGTGTGCGTTTCGTCAACCTGGAATTCACGGATGTCGTGGGGATGGCAAAGTGTGTCACTATTCCCGTCGAGCAGTTTCCCGACTGTCTTACGCATGGCAAGTGGTTTGATGGATCTGCTCTAGAGGGTTTTGCCCGTATCGCAGAAAGCGATATGTATCTTTTTCCTGACCTGGCGACGTTTTCTATTGTTCCAGGATCGGTGCGCCCACAGCCAGCAGACACAGCAAGTAGCTTTACTGACCAGATCCATGACGAGGATGTGATTGCGCGTATTATCTGCAACGTGCACACTCCCGATGGGGAACGTTTTGACGGGGACCCGCGCGCTACGCTTGCGAACGCTCTACAGTTGGCAAAATCGATGGGTTATTCGTTTCTGGTGGCTCCTGAACTGGAATTTTTCCTTTTACAGATGGAAGATAAGACTCCGACGCCATTACCACACGACCTGGGTGGTTACTTCGATCTCTCGACCGATCTTGCTGCGGCCGTCCGACGGCAGATGGTACAAACATTGCAGCAGATGCATATCACTATTGAATCGAGCCACCACGAGGTAGCGGCCGGTCAGCACGAGCTTGATTTTGAAAGTGGGGATGCCCTCTCTATCGCCGATGGGTTGATGACGGCAAAGTATGTGCTCAAGTCTATTGCCGGGCAGCACGGGCTGTATGCTACGTTTATGCCAAAGCCGTTTTATGGTGTCAATGGTTCTGGAATGCACACCCACCAACAGCTTATTGAGGCCGCAACAGGGAAAAACGCTTTCGTGGATGAGCAGGGTGAATATGGGCTCTCGGATATTGGACGCTACTTCATCGCGGGACAACTGGCTCACGCGCGCGCGATGTGCGCTATACTTGCGCCGCTGGTCAATTCGTATAAGCGGCTGGTACATGGATTTGAGGCGCCAGTCTTCGTCAACTGGGGACGAGTGAACCGCGAGGCGCTGATTCGCGTGCCACGGCCCAGTGTCAATCGCCAATTATCGGCACGCATCGAATTGCGCTGCTGCGATCCCAGTTGCAATCCATATCTTGCGCTTGCAGTCATGTTACGGACAGGGCTTGACGGTATTCAGCGCAAGCTGACATTGCCGGCGGCTATGGACGAGAGCCTGTTCCTGCGCGATGAAAATGAGCGTTTACAGCGGCACGCACGACTGTTGCCCGCGACACTGGGCGAGGCGCTGGAAGGGCTGCGCGAGGATTCCCTGGTGCGCGAGACGCTGGGGGACTCGATCTACGAGGGATTCCTCGATGCGAAGTCGATCGAGTGGAGCGAGTACCGCAGGCAGGTTCATACCTGGGAGATTGAGCGCTATCTCCCTGTGTTCTAGTGGAAAACGAGATGGACAGAGTACTAGCCGTTGAACGTTCTCTTGCGCCTGATGCTAGAAAAGCCGTTATTGCTATTTGTTGCTATATCAGGTTTTAGCAAGATATAATATCTGTAACCTGTGGTATAGATAGGGCAAGCTCGAGCAATGAAGTTTAGAGCTGATATGAGAGAAGAGGAAGGAACTTGTTTTCATGGGAACACCAGAGGGCCCCTCACAAAAAGAAAGCACATATGTCATCGACGCCGAAAGTGGCACGGAGATGGCTCGTCTCATCAATCAAGAACGACTACTGACAAGAGTGATGGGAGGAGTTTTTCCTGAACATTTCGATCTTTCGCATGTCTCTCATATTCTGGATATCGGCTGTGGTCCTGGAGGGTGGGTGCTCGATGTGGCTTTCGAAAATGCTAAGATAAACGTGGTGGGAATCGACATTAGCGAGCAGATGGTCGAGTATGCGCGAGCTCATGCCGAAGTTCAGGGCATGAATAATGCCAGTTTTCAAGTGATGAACGCGCTT
>VBHS01000071.1 GCA_005881295.1 Chloroflexota bacterium | reverse complement strand
AGAGGCGGCACCGGCTCGCCCTGGGAGAGGCTTCTCTCGCTGGCTCTCGATACTCTACCTCTCATCAAAATTTCATTAAGATTACGAAAAACACCTCTAATTGAGATACTTCCTTCTTCCTCAAGCGTCCATACCTATGGTATAACAGGTATATGAGGCCCCATGGATTTATGGGTAAGACGTACATATTGCAGTACAGATATTTATAACCTGAAATAGCATATGTTTTTCTGAATAAAAATTGTACTCAAGACAGCATTAATGAGGAGACTGCACGCCATGACAAAGGGCAGAGATAATGCAGCGGAAAGCTTGAGTGATGTGTTAGAACTGGTTCGCATCAGGAGACAAAGCGGATCATTAAGTATAGAGCGTTTTCAAGGTGGCCGTTTTGAAGAAGGAGAAATTTACTTTCAGGGCGGACAGCCTATCTACGCTCGTACTGGGAATATGTCAGGCCAGGAAGCTCTTACATGGATGTTGAATTGGCACCAGGTATTTTTCACATTCATCGTCGAAGATCAGCGCGCGCCCGCCACCATTTCTTCCGGGATTCCCCCAAATCCTGGCGACACTCTGGCTCCCAATGTTCCAACTGCTTCTTTTCCTACAGCCCTGCCACAGGGAAACGCAAATAGAAGCCTGCCAACAACAGGCCCTATACCTCCGCAAATGAACAATAGAGCGGTACCGAGGAATGTGAATGAACCTGAAAAATCCTCACTATCGGGCGAGCACAGCGGTGTAACCAGCACCCCTGGACTGGAGTGGCTCGTTCCTCAAAAGATGGGAAAAGAACGCGATGTGTTATCCTTACCACTGACTCGCCCTCAGCGCTCGATATATTTGCTCGTCGATGGGCGTAGGACAATCTCTGACCTCTCCCGCTGTACAAGGAAAAGCATGCAAGAGATTGAACGACTACTTAGCGAACTACGCGAGCAAGGCCTGGTCTCTATCTGACTGTTTTTTTAGGAACCGCTTAGGCAGCCATCGTTATCGCTGGTAATAGTTCTCTCAATTGCTCGAACCAGTTCGTCCCGAAGAGCCTGCGCGGAATACGGATGACACCCTGTTGGACTCGAGCCTCGTTACGGAAACGACGATAGAGAGCAATACGGTTGGGCACTATCGTACGCCTCACTGTCAATATCACTTCGTTGTCCTTCAAAGCTATGGCCTCGAAGCCTAAAGCTGCTGCCTCCACTTTAAGTCGCACCATTGCCAGCAGGTTTTGTACCGGCGGCGGTGGCGCCCCGAACCTGTCATTCAATTCTGCGCTCATTGCATCCACCTGCTCTGGACGGCTCAGATTAGCTAAACGTTGGTAGAAATTCACCTTGAGCGTGCGATCCCCTATGTATTCATCTGGTAGATAGGAGTCAAGCGGAAGGTCAACCGACGCACCTGCTGGAGCCGTTTCGACCTGTTTCCCCTGCACCTCCTGCACTGCCTCCGCCAGCAACTTACAATAGAGATCGAAACCAACAGAGTTCATGAAACCCGATTGTTCCGCGCCCAGCAGGTTTCCCGCTCCCCGGATCTCGAGATCTTTCATCGCGATCCGGAAGCCGGCTCCCAGTTCAGTGGCCTCGAAAATGGCGCGCAACCGCTTCTCTTGAATTTGCGTCAGTTTCGCATCCTTATTGTAGAGAAAGTATGAATAGGCCTGCTGTGTTGCCCGGCCAACACGGCCTCGCAATTGATAGAGTTGCGCTAGGCCAAAGTAAGCCGCGTTATTCACAATGATCGTATTGGCGTTGGGAATGTCCAGGCCGTTCTCAATGATAGTTGTGGAAATCAGCACATCGTATTCGCCGCTTGAAAAATCCATCATTACCCGTTCCAATTGATCCTCGGCCATCTGCCCATGCCCAACCACAAAACGCGCCTCCGGCACCAGTCGCTGCAGCTTTTGCGCAATCACCTGGATCCCTTGTACCCGGTTGTGGACAAAGAATACCTGTCCTCCCCGGTCAATCTCTCGGAGAATCACTTCGCGAATCAGACCTTCATCGTACTCTCGAATGGTCGTACGAATAGGCAACCGCTCCTGCGGCGGCGTCTCTATCACGCTCATGTCGCGTAAGTTGACCAGAGACATATGTAATGTGCGTGGAATAGGCGTTGCCGTCATCGTCAGCACATCAATTTCATGGCGCAACTGCTTTAACCGTTCCTTGTGTGCCACCCCGAAGCGCTGCTCTTCGTCGACAACAAGCAATCCAAGATCGAGAAAGACCACATCCTTCTGCAACACGCGATGGGTACCAATAATAATGTCCACCTTCCCTAGCGCCAGGTCCTCCAATACCTGCTTCTGCTCTTTCTCCGAACGAAAGCGGCTCAGCAACTCTACACGCACAGGAAAAGCCTCCAATCGCTCTTTGAACGTATTGAAGTGTTGCAGGGCCAGGATCGTTGTAGGCACGAGTATCGCCACCTGCTTTTGATCAAGCACAGCCTTGAAGGCAGCACGCAGTGCCACCTCTGTTTTGCCGTAGCCCACATCGCCACAGACCAGGCGATCCATCGGGCGCGGCCGTTCCATATCGGCCTTGACCTCTTCAATGGCCCGTATCTGGTCCGGCGTCTCTTCGTATGGGAAAGCGTCTTCAAGTTCTTGCAGCCAGGGCTGCTCGGAATCAGGTGAGAAGGCAAACCCCTTGGACGCCTCTCGCTCGCTATAGAGGCGTAAAAGTTCTCTCGCAATATCCTGTACGCTCTCTTTGACCTTCGACTTGACACGCGTCCACTCGGTCGTCCCCAGCTTACTCAGCGCGGGCACAGCTTCCCCCATACTGATGTAGCGTGTGACACGATCGAGCTGGTCGGTCGGGATATACAACTTGTCGGTGCCTGCATATTGGATAAGCAGGTATTCGCGTTCAACGCCCGTCATATTCAGCTTGACCAGCCCCTCGAGACGCCCTATCCCGTGCTCCTGGTGTACCACATAATCACCCGGATTGACCTCGGCGAGAAAGGAGGCAGGAGTAAACGGCTTGCGCCGCAGCGCATTGCGCCTCCTTGACCAGCCAAAAATTTCCGTATCGGTATAGACAGATAGCGCCAGCGAGCGCGACTGCCAACCCTCTACCAGTTGTCCCTGGATCAGTGTGACCGTACCCGCATCTGGCGGTGCCTGAATATTGGTTCCTGGGCTTACGTGTATCGCTTCATCACGGAGTATAGATTCATCGCTCAATACCTCGGCCATTCGTCGCGCCTGTGCCGTCACGATGACCACCCGCTCGCGATTTTTCAGGGCCCTGCGGCAGTCCAGCACAAAGGCCCGTAGCCGCCCTCCATACGCATTGGCGCTGCTGTAGTTGGGCATCAGTTGCTCCGTCCCACCGCGCAGTTGTGCGTCAAACTCACCCTCAACTGCGGAGAGTATGCCCGCGAAATTGAGTTGCCGCCGTTGCTGTATCTTTGGTTCCAACCTGTTCCAGCCAATATGCGCATCCCGTAAATGTGGCGGATTTTCACGATCCCGCTCGAACCGCTCTTTCATCTCCTGCGCCTGCTCGTCGAGCTCGGCAATGCGATTCTGGATACTTTCAGCGTTGTCGAGAATGAGCAACCCACTCCGCGGGAGATAATCCAGCATCGTCGTCACGTTGTGCAGGTACGGGAGGTAAAAGGTGATATCGTCAAAGGAGAGTCCCTGTCGTAGGTTTTCGAGATCGCGTTTCCAGCGTTCCTCGCTCTCGCTAACCAGCATCTCAGTGTGCAATTGCTCCAGTTCCTTGACAGCTTCTGGTCCCCGTATCGGCAGCGCCTCGCGTGCTGGACCAATCACGCACGTCGCAGTAGGATTGAGTGATCGCTGTGTCTCCTGGTCGAATGTTCGTAGCGATTCGATTTCATCACCGAAGAACTCAACGCGCACAGGTCTCGGCAGCGTTGGTGGGAAGAGATCAACGATACCCCCTCTATGGCTGAACTGTCCCGGCTCCTCGACCTCCGCCACCGGCTCATAACCCAGCTTAAAGAGGTGCTCTAACATCAGGGTCAGGTCAACCTCGTGCCCAACTTGCAGCGTATAGAGCGCTGCGGAGAGTTCCTGTGGCGGCATCACCGGTTGTGTCAGAGCTCGCGCCGAACAGACAGCGATAACATCCCGCTCCTGTTCTACCAGCGCAATCATTGCCTGCATACGTTTCTGCATTGTCAACGCATCACTGATCAATCTTTCGTATGGCAGCGCGTCGCGGTCGGGTAAGCAGAGGACATCATTCCCTTGCTCTACAAAAACCTTTAAGCTCTCCGCCATCTGATTCGCCTGTGTCTCGTCATCAACTACCACCAGAAAAGGCTGTTTCAACGCTTTAGCGAGCGCGGCAATCACGTATGGGCGCGCAGCTTCGGTAACTCCCGTCAACGCGGGCAGTCCCTCGCCTTTCCGTAGTTCCTCTAGCAAGCGGCGAAATTCAGGTCGCTGTGCCAACAGCGCAAGTAATCCTTGTAATGTCACTCAAACCTCCAACGGGCGCGATGATATGCACCCCACGAACACGAACTTTCCCATCAAGAGCCGTACAAATCAGTGCGCTCATCGTTCATAATGCAACAACTTTAGGACGTCATGCTCGGCATGACGCCCCCTTGGGATGCCCTCCATTATCATACAGTACAGCGCGTTGCACTGCAAGATTTACAGCCCTCTTGACAAATCTGCTACTCATATATTAATATTTCAGTAACCACTGAAATGCTGAAATGCCAACAGAATGAACGAACATCAAAAAGGAAATACATATGGATGCA
>VBHS01000070.1 GCA_005881295.1 Chloroflexota bacterium | reverse complement strand
CTGCTCCGCCGCGAAGGATTTAGCGATGCTGGTTTGAGATTGGTTGGTCGTGGTCGCACCGGCGCTTTTCGCATATACCTCGCCGCCTACCTTATTCCACCACTCCTGATCGCTGCTGGTATTGTCCTTGCCCTGATTACTGGTGTTCAACACTGGGCTTTTGCCGAAAATCTACAAGCCTCAGCTCGTGCCATTACAGACGCGCTGGCCAGAAGTGGCCAGAAACTCCCCGCTGGCTACAGCGCTCAGCAACTGGCTTTGTCCGGTGTCCTGATTTCGATAGCTCTTGCCTTTACCCTCGGAATTATCTTCAACATGATTTTCACCTTTGGCGAAGAGTTCGGTTGGCGAGGGTACCTGCTTCCCCGCCTGTCTCCCCTTGGGGGAATCTACGCGGCGATCATCACTGGCGTCATCTGGGGATTGTGG
>VBHS01000069.1 GCA_005881295.1 Chloroflexota bacterium | reverse complement strand
CAATTCGGCATCTACAGTGCAGTTTCGTCCCTCGTACTCAATCTTGTGCTGGTTGTTATTTTTACACCTATCTTCCGGGCGGCAGGAATGACCTCTGGCAAGGATAACACCCGTCCGGCTGATTATGAGGAGGAAATTCCGGAGAAGGCTGAGCCTTTACCAGAAGCCATGGGGTAGCTGTTGTTCGATTTGCATCGTCATGTTACGATGGAGAGAGAAATAACAGAGTACTCCAGGAAACACAGACATGGATAATGACGACGATTTTGCCGACACTTCCATAGAAATTGGAAGCGATGAACTGCTCTCGGATGATGACCTGCACCTACCTGAGAGCGCTAATATCCTTGTACGCACCCACGCTGTACGGGCATGGCTGGCCCGACGGCACGAGGAGAGCGTGATTGAGGTTGGCGAAGCTGCGCTCGCACTACAGCAGGTAATGATGCAGGAGCCACAGGAGACGCGTTTGCGCCGACGAGAGCGCCAAAGCCTGCAATGGCAGCTTGACCAACAGCAACAGGTACTGAAAGAGGCGCAGCAGCGCCTGGATGGTTATATAGAAGCGGAAGCACTCCTGGAAGAGTGCATTACCCACACCAGTGGAGAGCGTGTACTGGTAGAGTACTACCTTGCCCTGGAAAACCTGGTTCACAGCATCACGCAGGTTAACCAGTCTGAGCAATCTCCCCGGCTTCAGGCTCTTTTCGATGTCCAGCATCGCGTAGAACATGTTGGAGCACCCAACGAGGAAGATTGAGCGATCAGGTGAGAGGAAGCCATCATCACGCCTGAGTAAAGGCGTGATGATGGCTTCCTCTATCTATCACTGGCCGAATGCGACCGAAGAATCAGTCCCTACTTGCAGTACCAGAGGCGAGAGGGGAACTTGCGAGGAAACTGCAAAATCAAAAAAGCCCTCTTGCGCTTGTTTTGGAAACACGATAGGGAGTACAGTGACAAGCTTCGGCGAGATAACTTGTCCATTAGGAAGAACGAGTCGCGCTAAGTTTGCAAACTCAATCCCGACCGGAGTTTGTATTGTATTACCCGGCTGTACATGAACACTCACACGTACAGTATATAAGCCGGCTCGTTTGCGGTCATCGGAAAACGCCCCTGCCTCTTCCACTTTTGTTACCATGATAGTGATATTCCTATATACAGCACTGCGATTCACTACTATGGAACCAACAGGACGGGTTACACCCACTGTCGGTGGAGCGGGATCATTGATCAAACCAATATTGGGGTCTTGTTCCTTTGGCAAGGAAAAACTGACCACAACGGCAATGGCGATGAATACTATTACCAATATCACTCTTACTGCTGATATCTTTAGCAGGCTTCTCACTTTTGACATACTATGCTGTCTCTTCTATCCCCGAGATGTCTATATCTATGTATGTGTGAATACAGAGCATATTATAGACCCCAATCATAAACAGCACAAATGGAAGATCTTGTGCATAGCTCCGCTAAGGTTGGGGCAAGAAATTCTGGGAGCCAAAAGAACCTCCCAGCACATCGTGTGAAGAGGCACCGAGCCAGCGATCAAGTATCGTTGCGTAGACAGAGCGGAAATCGGTGGTGTATTTCAGATTGCCGTTATTATCCAGGTTACCAAGGTTGGGAGGCTCACCAAAAGTGCCTCTGTTGACGGTATTGCCCATCACGAACATGGGAGCGGCCGTACCGTGATCGGTGCCTTGACTACCATTCTCCTCAACGCGCCGTCCGAACTCCGACCAGGTCATTACCACGACATTATCGGCCTTTCCGTGCTTTGATGCAAATGGCCCCTGAGGATAGGTCACCGCTGCTTGATATTGCGCATCTGCATTACGTAACTGCTTGGAACCATCCTGGGCACTGAGCGCCGTGGTATCGAGCAGAGCAGCGTAGGGTGATGTCTCAGGGTACGAATTATAGAGTTTCATCAGCGCCTGTAGACGCGCATTCCCATTATCGACATCAGCAGGATCAGGATAAATGCGATACGTGTTGACACTGGATATCGTTGGCACGGGAGCGCTGATTGAAGCGAGAGCCTGGGCCGTCTGTACCCCAATGTCCATTGCTTTAAAAGGGTGGCCATCCTGATCAACCCAGCCAGAGACGAGCTTACCCAGCCACCCTTGATTGCCTGTCCCATTGAGGTCAAGGGTCTGCCAGATATCCATGGCTTGAAAATGCGATAGGCTCTGATTGGGGTAGCCCACTCCTTCGACAATCGCCAGATGCCCGTCATCCCACAGTTGCTTCAATGGTGCCAGGTTGGGATGTAGTCCCAGCCGTGTATCAAGATGTATGACGCTGGTATCTGGAATACTCAGTGTGGGACGCATCTGATGATAGAGTGGGTCTCCAAATGGGATCACTGTATTCAAACCATCGTTTCCACCTGCCATTTGTACCACAATCAAGGTGCGATCTCCTGCCATCTGGGCAACGCGTGAGCCATCGATAGACTGCGCCCGTGCAGAAGCTATACCCCGGCTGAAAATGGAGGGCATAATCATTCCCGCTGATACTGCTAAAAACCCATCTTTTATCATAGCTCGTCGCGTAAGTTTCATCATTGTTCTCCCTTAATTCAGCTGGTACTCTGGTGATGCCATTATCAAATAAAGTGTTCCCCGTACACGATTCAGTGGATAACTCTGGCCGTTCTTCAGCGTAATGTGCGCATTTCCTCTGCTTGTATCCTTTGTTGTAAAGAAATCGATGTACTGGGCACGCCGCTCTTTATCGACGACGCCATCCAGCAGGAAAGAAGTAAAGTAATCGACAAAATGCTCAGGTGAGCCGATGTTATTGGCGTCGACTATACCCTGTAGATCGATGGGCGAGAGACGATTCCGGCCAGTAAAGGTACCGCGAGAGAGCAAGAGATCAATATAATTCAGGCGCGTCATCCAGGTACCGCTATTGAGCCAGACCGCACTCACTTTGTCACCTGGCCAACCGGCCACATTGGGCGGGTCAAAAAGTGTCTGCCCCATCAAGAGAGAGATATTAGGTAATCCGTCTCCACTGCCTTGAACATTCAAAGCCCGGTATGCCCCAGCTATATATTCAACCGGGGATTTGACGCGACTGCGGTAGGCCTTTGTTGACGAAAATTGTGGGGAGAGCAACAGGGTACGCATTACTTGACCCATGTTGTGACCGCTCTGCACATACGTATCTACCAACGGTCGCAGGTCATCGCTTGTAGGATTCTCATAGACAAAGAACGTAAAAAGCTTACGACAGATAAACCATGGCGTTGCCGGGTGATTGGCAAGAATTCGCACGACATCTTTGTAGTCGAAGTTTCCTGTCTGCCCAAGAAATGTTTTGGTCAAATCGTTATGATCACGAGGTAAATAACGCGAGGTCGACCCCTTGACATGCCATCCAGTGAGCGCCGCTGCAGCCTCATAAACGTCTTGCTGGGTATAGTGGCCCAGGCCCAGGGTAAAGAGTTCCATCAACTCACGGGCATAGTTTTCATTAGGAGCCTTTTTCGTACTTTTCGTCAAGTCAAGGTAAAAGAGCATAGCAGGGTCGGTAGTGATGCCTAGCAAGATGTTATCGAAGGTATCAAAGGCGTGTGCGCGAAAGAACTGGTTCTGCACCATCATACGTCCATATGCCCTTGCGCCTCCCACTTTACGATAACTGCTGACGAGTACGCCATGCCAGAACAATGTCATTTTCTCCAATAGGGGCCGCTGCGTCCACGCCATACGAAGTAACCACCAGCGCTGCTGGTCAGTTGGTTTCATAAGGTTCAGATTCAATGCTTTGAGGCGATTCTCTGTAGCATCCTCCGAGACTTGCTGATAGTTGATGAGACGATCTACGGCACCACCGAAACCAAGGTTTTGATAGGCAGATAATTCTTCAGGGCTTGCCCCAAAGCCCCCGCGGCGTAATAGATGGCCAATTTGTGGAGCAGTTGCCAGAGGGCCATTTAAGTGGAAGATAGCGTAAATGCCTCTGTTGGCTGATTATAGATATCTTCATTGGAGCTCATACGATTACTCCCACGGTGACTATCCTCCCCTGCTATTTATTCGCACTTCAGGTACGCTGATAGTCATTATAACAAACAGTCTTCAAGAAACCCTCAAGACAAGATAAGGGAAGATTCAATCTTTCGTTATCGCCCTTGCTCGCGCCCTGCTTTCAGTGTACACTGTAGCAATGCAAACGAAAAGAAATGTAGTACAATTTGATACAGGGCGAGACATAGAAGATGAGGATCTGGCACCATCCCCTGGTGCCAGAACCAGAGAGAAACTATTACTCGTTGTTCTCCTCCTGGTGATGCTATCCACGCTTCTGTTCTTAGATGCGGTACTGCCTTTAGCAGGGTTCTGGTTCCACACCGCTTTATTGACGCAAACTGGTTCATGGGCGCTCCTACCGACTCATATCTTCTTTCCAGGCTGGGCCGTTACGTCGTCAGTTAGTAGTTTAACACCCACTCCACCATCCATCGCTCTCAGTTGGCTCCAGATACCACTACTTATCATGTCTATGCTCCTCGTCTTTCTCGCGTATGCTTTTGCGCTGCATCGGGTTCCCCTCTCAATAATAAACTATCGTTCTATATTATACTCAACGTTACTGCTGGGCCTATTGTGTACCCTTTGGCAGGCAATCGCTATTGCCGATGGTGCTGGCACTGCGTTTCTCCGGTCTGCTCGCCCATGTATGCTCTACGCTGCTCATCTGGTCTATCACAGGTCAATTGCAGCAACGCTTTGGGCTGGTATCAGCGCGAAAACGTATAGTAGCAACACTCGCCTTTGCCTGGAATCCGCTGCTCCTTTTTGAAGCCTGCGTCAATGCCCACAATGACGCCGTGCTGCTCCTACTTATTTTGCTGGCAATCTGGTTTCTCTTGCCGGGAACGCATAAGCTTAGAGGGAATATCCTTGCTACTCTCATGCTTGTCCTGGCAACCTGTCTAAAATTAAATGTTGCGCTACTGTTACCTTTCTTCTTGATTTTTATATGGAAGCAAGAGAACCAGGAGAACGCCCTTCTGCGAACGCCTTTTGTGAGAACGTTGTCGATGGCCTTGCTTTATGCTGGTAGCATCATCCTGCTCTACGCGCCCTTCTGGCAAAATGGCAAGATATTGCAGGTCATCCAGACAAACCCTACCACGTCCAGGGATATCAACACATTACCGGAATTCCTCAGTCACCTCTATAATAGTTTCATGGGAGCGCTTGGATACCCGCCTGCCCCTGTGAACGGTTCACAAGCGGAGAATATTACTCATGCGCTGAGCATCGCGATTTTTGTCGTGCTCTATGTGATACTCTGCTGGCGAGCAATCGTTAGAACGCAGTCAATGAAAACACTTCCCAGTCTCATACGCTGGCTGGCATTAGCCTGGTTGCTCTATTATGTTTTTGGGACGCCCTGGTTCTGGCCATGGTATATTGTGACGCTATTCGGGCTCTATGCCCTGGTTGAGGCCACGAGCGAGGTTGATACGTTGTTGTCCGGCATTGTACGCTTGCCGCTTGCCATGTACCTCCTCGCATTCGGTATGCTCAGTATCTACAGCTTCTATGCCTGGGGACCTCACGTTAGCTACGTTCCAGGCCTACCAGACTTCCAGTGGGCATTTCTACGAGGCCTCTGGGCCTGGATCATTCCGCTTTTAGCGCTACGATGGCCCCTTAAGCCGACAATGAGGTTGCGATACCGGGGGGAAAGCATCGCAAGCGAAGCGGAATAAACACAAGCGTCCCGCTCTGTTGACAGATATGACCAACCAGAAAGCGCCGATACAGGATGCGCTGTGCCTCGCTCAAGCGGGTCAGGTCATTCCCATCCACAAGGCAGTTGCCAGCGCTTGGCCTGTCCAGTGCGCCGAGAATATTCAGGAAGGTACTTTTGCCAGAGCCAGAGGCACCGACCAGCGCCATCATCTCTCCAGGCGCAACCTCCAGGTCAAGCCCCTGCAGCGCCACGACTTCGAGGTCAGCGGCCTTTTTGTTTTACCCGCTGTACCCCACAACATCTGTGCCACCTTGCGACGTGTTGTGGAAATTAAAGTACATGGGCCGTTCGGCCATGATGGTTCCGTTTACCGCCTGCACCGCTATTGATAGCGAATTACCGGCGCGACTGGTGGCCCGAACTACCGGCGAAGCCATACTATTGATGTTAAGCGTCGCCCGTGTTTGCGGTCCCACCGTGACGACTTGCTCAGTGGTGATACTATTGCCCATGTACAATCTCACCACGACATCCTGGCTGGTCGTATTAGGGTTTTGCAAGGTGAGGTACTCTGAAAAGCCACTGCCAATATACCCTTCAGCAAAGCTATAGGAGGATTTCGCAGGTCCCGGTTGACCAATGACATCCGTCCCACCTGGGATCGTTCCGTTATAGCGGAAATATTCCTGGCGCTGGGCTACCACAGGCAGATTAGAACTGACTTCAGCTGAGACAGATGTTGTACTCTGTGCGAAGCTGGCAGATGCCCTGTTCACATCGAAAAAGTATTGAGATCGAGGCGGAACAGTGAAGGTCGTGGGATTGGTGGCACCATTGATATATTCCAGGTTTACGGTCACATTGGCCGGATTGCTACTATCGAAGTTAGCCAGCACAAGGTACTCGTGAAAATTCGTACCAGTGTAGCCCTCGGCAAAGAGCCAGTCCTTGCCTTGCGAATGTGTGCCAACGACAGTGGCGGCGCCTGTCACAGGACCGCTAATATTGGAGCGCGACGTACTAAAATACATTGGACGCTCGACCATTACAGGCTGATCCGAATGGACGTATACAGCGCTTGTCTGATTAATTCCCAGTGACATAGGACTTGTCGTTGCACGGTGACCAGCGGGGACAGCTACCGTTGTTGTTGCAATTTGTCTGCCAGCGGCCACATAGCTTACCGTCACATTGGCGTTTGCGCCTCCTGGTGGATTGAACATGGTGATAAAGCTGGAATAGTTGCGCTGGGCCTCGACATCGGCAAAGTAGAAATGCTGCCCTAACTTTGTCGAACCGAGAGCGTCGGTGCCGCTGTTGATACCATTGAAGGAAAAGTACATTGGCCGTTCAGCCACAATCCCCACGCCATTCAAGGATGTGACGATCATCGAGACGGCACGCCCTGGCCCCGTGGGTGGGTTGTGCAGCTCATCGTTCACACTGACCGTTGCCCGGCTCTGCGAGGGAACGGCGTGCACTATAACGGGCCCCTGACCCGTTGCAAAGAGGTACTTCACCTGCACTTGCGCCGCTTGTTTTGTATCGGGGTTTTCCAGGGTCAGAAATTCCTGGAAATTCCCACCGATATACCCCTCGGCAAAGTACCAGGTCGTACTGGTCGCCGTCGTACGAGTCGGTCCTCCCAGGCTGAGGGTGATCAAGCTTTGCGTCAGGTTTAAGGCGTGAAATGAGCCAAGGCCCGTCGCCAGGTCATACATACTCGTGTCAGGGTATGTTCCATTATTTCCGATGTAATCGTTGTTATTCACGCCTCCCTGGACGGGCACAATATCATGAAAGGAATTGGCATAGGAGGTACCCGCCATACCGTGACTGATCGCGTAGAGGCTTGGATTAAGAAAACCCAGATTGTATCCATGGGCCTTGCTCGCAGTTTCGTTCGCGAGCGCGACCATGGCGGCCCAGACCGGCGCAGCAGCAGAGGTGCCGCCCAGCACAATCCAACCATCTCCCCTGCACCCTCCGACGCTGCAGTAGACATCGTACCCGGTCTGCGGATCGGCGTTGATGGAGACGTCGGGAACCTCGCGATAGCCTGTGGAATACGCATTGGCGACTCCGGGTCCACGCTGCCAGGACGGCTGATACCATACCTTGCTCACTCCCCCGCCGCTGGCGCCATTTTTAATAGCGCGGTCGTTCCAGACTTGCTCCGATTGATAGCTATTGTCCGCGTTGATGCGAAGGGTGGTGCCCCCTACGCCTGTCACATAAGGCTGAGAGGCGGGGTCGTCCACCGAGGGGCTGGTATTAGCGCCGGTCTGCGGGTCATAACAGCCAGTCGCGCCCAGATCGCCGCTTGCCGCCAGAATGGTTTGACCCTGCGCTGCAGCAGCCTGGAAAAAGATATTCTCCTGCTGACTTTCGTTGGCTACGCCCGCGCCTTGTTCACAGAAAACCCAGCTAGTACTCACCACCGGAGTGCCGTCATTGACGATACGCGCCCACGCGTCGTTATAGGCCGCCAGGGAACTGATAGAGGCCTCATAGACCCGCAGCGTGGCGAGACGCGGCGCCAGTCCGAGCACCATTTCCATGTCGAGCTCGACCTCAGCGGCATTTGCGCCCGCGGCTCCGTTGTAGCCATCGATGGGAATGGTCTGTATCTGCGTATTCTTCCCACCAAAACATGATGCATAAAGGGCAATATCGTTGGGGGAGTAGCCATCCAGTTCAAGCAGGCCCACGGTTTGCCCTTCGCCAAGTGAGCCGCTGTCATAGATTTTGGTAAAGTCGTAGGCGGTCGCGATTTGTGAAGGTGTATAGGATGTGGGTATAGTCGCTGCACCTTGCTGGGGACAGCTTATTGCGTTGGGAGAAGCATTGGATGCAGCAAGGGCGGGGTGAGCCTTACCTTTATCGTTGGTATGGGGCTTATGGTGATACTGTAAGAGACTATCAAGACCCGCCACAGATGCAACGAAGGGCGCTACCGAGACAGGCAGCGATGGAGAGGCGGCATTGGCAAAGAAATATTGGCCAGATTTCGCTTGATAGTTATTGATCTGTACCTGGAAGGCTTGCTCAGCCTGCGCAACGGTACCATACGCGTCAACGAGCAGGTGATCAGGATACGTTGCGGTGATGGTAAAACCCTCGGAACGGAGATAATCGATGACAGGCGCTTCACTCGAGGGAAGCGGAGCATAGAGGGCTGCAAAGGTGGCGGCGTTCAAGTAGTGATGATAGAGGGGAGATTGGGGAGTCGTGATTTGTTTAATATACGAGGCGAGATCGGCCTGGTTCCGCAGGTTCAAACCTATTGCCAGTGATAGCGGTTGATTGGCAGCGGTTCGCGCTAGCATTTTGCTGTTACTGGTATACTTGCCGATGGTACTCGGTATGGGGACGCGTCCAGGGACAGGCGTCGCGTGGGTAAAGGTGGAGACAACGCTCCAGAGGACTGTGGCTATTATGACTATGCCAATGAAGGGAACCAGAATGAATGGGTAAATACTACGAAGCTTCATACAGCTGACCTTCTCACCTATCTAGTGCTATTTCAGGCACAATAATCCCACCGAAGTGCTCTCTTTTAGTCTGAACGTCATGTAGCAACTTATCGGGGGATTTTTGGCGAGGAAAGAAGGTTTTTGTCTATTTGTACTACTGCTGGTTGAGAGGATACTCGCTTGCCCTTCAGGCCATTGAAGGGGTTGTCAATTGACGGACGACGTCGAGCAGCTCGCGTACATGAAATGGCTTGACGATGATACTCGATACTCCCAGCGCAGCTGCTTCGGAGGCGCTCATACCCGCGGTGATGACAACGATAGAGGGCGGTGGGTGAGCGACATGCCATTGGGCAAAGAGCTGTTCGAGGAACGCCCTGCCATCCATTCCCGGCATGGCCAGGTCCAGGAGAATGACATCTGGGAAACGCCCTTCGCGAGAAGCGTTATCGATCCATGCCAGGGCTTCATAGCCTTCGGCAGCTTCCGCCGGCTCGTACCCATCCAGTTCGAGCGCCCAGGAAACCATATCCCGAATGGCGGGGTTGTCATCCACTACCAAGATGATCGGCTGGCGACCCTCAACGTTTTTCTTCTGCTGGCTCATGTTCCACTCACCCGATTTCCCTCAGCCATAACGCTGTGCCATGTAGTATTCATGGCTTTACCAGGATACAGAATATAAGAAACCACTGATCGCCTGGTGAAAAGACTCTGGCTGCTCGAGGTTCGATAGATGACCCGCCGATGGGATGACGATATACTGCGCGCCAGGTATCTTAGCGGCATAGTCCTGCGCCACAGAGGGCGGTGTCAAGACATCGTGCTCACCCACGATTACCAATGTCGGGCAATGGATGTTTGCCAGCAGGTCGGTCGAATCGGGCCGTAGGGCCATACCGCGCGAGGCAGCCGCGATACCCTGGGGGGTCGCGGCATCGATCAT
>VBHS01000068.1 GCA_005881295.1 Chloroflexota bacterium | reverse complement strand
TCTTCCGTCTCGCGCCGCGAGGCGGCGGACTGAGCGCGTTGGGTCTCCAATTCCGCCTCGTTGATATCGCGGATGGCCTGGGCACGTAAACGGTTCTTTACCCTGGTGGACCACTCTTTGGCACCAGTGTGGATGTTTGTGCTGAAACTTTGCTTTGTGTCATGTCTTTGGCGGCTCGTTCAAGGATGATGGCTCGCAGGTCATGCAGTTCTTTTTGCATGCTCCATTGGAGATACCACACGATCAAGGGTTTCAACGGCACAGCCCATTGTGGCAAGACATACTGTTCGTAGTGGAGGATCGTGCAACTCTGCTCTCCAGTGGCCACTGCCACAAACCCTCCTTGAATGCGGGCACCTGATGCGGGGGGATGAGCTTCAGTGCTATGAAATCCCTGCTCGTGTAAGACATAGGCAAATTCGTTGTGCCAAGGAATACCGGCGAAATGACCGCGTACCTTATAGGTTCCTGTGTGTTCGGTCTGCTTGTTGACCTGGACCGCATCGGCTTTCACTTCGGTCTTCTCGATATTTTGAATCTCCCAGATCACCGCGAGGGCGTCCTCCTGGCGACAGAACACCTCAATCAGCCTGGTCGCAGCAATATCTCTTAGCATAGCTGCCTTTCCCTTTTGAAAAGTAGCGGTTCCGGTAAATTATCCTACCCGCGCAAGCTCAACACTGTACGCACAATCCTGCGATTATTGGCAACAGCAGTACTCTCGAGGTAGGCCTCAAAGCTAGCCTGCTGAATACCTGTATTCATTGTGGGATAGGCATGAATCGTTGAGAGAATATCATTCAACGTCAGATTGTTCTGCATGGCAAGTACCATCTCGCCCAACATCTCACCGGCACGCGCACCTACCATATGCGCCCCTACAATCTCGTCCTTCTTGCTGGCGAGCACCAACTTGATAAATCCGACGGTTTGCCCCTCTGTCTGCGCACGGTCGATATCAGTGCAGGGCAGCTTCACGATGCGAACCTGTTTGTACTTCTTTTCGGCCTCGTCAGGAGTCAAGCCGACACGGGCTGCTTCGGGGTCGGTGAAGGTACACCAGGGGACAACACGGTAATCTACTTTCTTCTTTCCGATTGGGACGAGCGCGTTGCGCACGGCCACGCCTGCCTGGTATACCGCCACGTGGGTGAAGAGGTAGCCGCCGATCACGTCACCTATTGCAAGAACATTGGAGGAGGAAGTTTGAAGATAATCATCTACCTTGATTCCCTTGTTATCGTATTTGATACCCGCAGCTTCGAGATTCAATCCTTCGACGTTTGGCTGGCGACCAAGAGCTAACAAAATTTCATCGGCCTCAAAGGTGAGCATCGAATCGCCTTGCTTGGCCATGACTACTTTTTTGTCGCCATTGCAGCTGGCTTGGACGAAACGGGCAGTGGTGACGATCTCAATGCCTTCGTCCTTCAGGACATTCGTCACGGTCGCTGAAACTTCTGGGTCTTCTTTGGGCAGAATGCGATCCGGCCCCTGGACGAGCGTGACTTTCGTTCCCAGGCGTGCAAATGCCTGACCTAGCTCCACACCAACCGGACCACCACCAACAACGATAAGTGAAGCTGGCAGGTTCATCAGGTCAAACACATCTTCGTTCGTCCAGAAACCTACCTCTTTCAGGCCCTCGACTTCAGGCGTAGCTGGGTGCGAACCAGTTGCAATCAAGGTGTTGCGGCTCGTGAAGATCTCACCATTCAGGCTCAATTCGGTTGGAGAGTTAAAGGATACTTTGCCGAATTTAACGGTGACACCTTCTGTATAAATCTTCTCAGCTTCACCTACTCGGCTGATGACGCCCTGCACATAGTCGGTCACCTTTGCCATGTCAACGCCCAGATTGGCTGGCATCAGGCCAAAACGAGCTGCATCCTTGGACTCATGTACTATCCGTGCAACGTGAATCAGGCTTTTACTTGGTACACAGCCATAGTTCAAACAATCTCCACCAAGGCGTTCTTTATCAATCAGCAGGACTCGCGCTCCCAGCGATGCAGCGATCCGTGCTGCCGTCAGTCCTCCAGACCCACCGCCAAGAATCGTCAAATCGTAGTTCATCCGAGTCATACAGCTCTTCCTCTTTTCCCCTTAACGACCCTTCATGGCAGCAACAGTCTGCAACACACCGCCAACAATGGCCCACAGCGCGATAAACCATACCCACATGCCACCGTGACGTTGGCGTGCCTCTGCAACAGTGGCCGTCTTAAACCAGCGAGCAGTTGCCGGACGACTCAAGCGCCAAACTATCAAGGGCGAAATGATAACCAGAATGACCTCTGTGACGAGCGGCCAGAAGTTTCCCGCTCTGATGTCCCGATACAGCTTGACGAGTGAGAATATACCGACCAGTGAGAGCAGCAGATTGGCAACAATCTGTATCCTGAGCGCCCAATTGCGGCCACGCCGTATCATCTCACCCAAAAGCGCCGGGATGCAGGCAAGGGGCAATGCAATGACGAATAACAGCGCTTTGCTGAGGGTCGGATTGTGGCCAGGGATTTTCACCGGGCTGGACTGGCCCAAAACCGTGGCTATGATTGGCATTAACAACAATTGTACGGTCAGTCCCCAGTCAAAGGCAACAGCCATACCGATACCCTGTGGCGGCGGCAGTTCTTTTGCCGCAGTTGCTATCCCTCCGGGCTCTTGTGATTCTTTCAAAGCTGCTTTTCCTTTCTTTATAGAGGGCATTTCGCCTGAAAATAGCGAATTTTCATCCGCTTCCATGTCTGTATCAGACATCGCGCTTCCTCACGCAAAAGCTCTGCCGGCAGGGTGTGAGACCACCGCCCAGCCGAGGCGCCTCACCCTCTCTGATACGAGCATAAGGAGGAAGCGTCATGAAAGCGTGATGAGCATCGTCATGGGCAGTGGCCCTCAACTCTGAGCAGGAGAGGAGCCAGAACGCGCTTGGAAGCAAGCATACCGCGCATTGACTCACCAGGGATCTTACTGTGACCATCGGGACATGTTTTTAGTTCATCTTGCTTGCTATGATCACGACATAGCCGAATTTGCTCATCTGGATAGCAGTGGCTGCCGCCTTCGCCAGTGCTTTTGCCTGCTCGAAGTCAAGCGAACCTGGAAGGTCGAGCTTCTTGAGTCCTATGAGCAGATCTGCTACAAGCAATTTCCCACGAATCTGCTGTACCATCTCGCGTAAGGCTTCATCGTGTCCTTCGATCAGATCAACTGTCAACCCTGCCTCTGTCAGATAGCGTGTATAGCTACTCACAGGTTGTGCATCCGCGATACAGGCGATCCAGGCAAGCAATCCTTGTAACGCTGCTGGTACATCTCCAGTGCGTGTCAGGTCGCTCAATCCAACCTGTCCACCCGGTTTCAACACACGAAGGAACTCTGATGCCGCCGTCGCCTTATCAGGGAATGTGCAGAAAGCGCATTCACAGATGACGGCATCAAAGGTGCCATCGGAGACTGGAAGACGTTCAGCATCCCCCTGTTGGAAGGTCACGAGATGGGTGACGCCCACCTCTGTTGCTGTCTCTGTGGCCTTCTTGACTGCTTCAGTGCCGTACTCAATGCCCCACACCTGACAGCCAAAACGTTGTGCAAGCGCGATGGCACTCCTTCCCTGTCCCGCTGCGACATCCAGCACCCGCTGCTGCGGCCCGAGATGGAGTAATGTGCCAAGATGTTCGGTCAGTTTGAGACCACCGGGGTGAAACGAGTCACCGAGCAAAAGCCGCGCGACATCGCTCTGGTAGGCGGTTGCGCAGCAGGTTTTGATCTCTACGGCATCGGACTCGACCTGTATCTCGTGCTGTGCATCCATCAACCTTGCTCCTTATTATCATCAGGATTCTGCTCGTGAGTCTCTCATGTTATTTCTGCGTAAATGAAAACGTCAATGGCTCTGGCGTATAGGGAACGCCCATACGCCTGGCCTGGTTGCGCTCTCGCTCACGCGCTTGCAACTGGAGGCGTGCCTGCTCACGGTAGCCCACATTGTTGTAGGCGCAGAATGGAATCTGTTTGCCATCGGGTAACAGGATCTCCTTGCAGCACTTCATCAGGTTCTTCTGATTGAATGTCCAGGGGTCCATGAAATCTTGCAACATGATCATGAAGATATTTTTAGCAAATGCCTCCAGGTCCAATCCATCAGGGAGACCACAAGCAGCGCATGAGAGGCTGAATTGCTGCGCGGCCTTGTCAGAACCAGGGACGGCGGAGGATGACCAGAGACCTTCTAGTGCAGCCTTGATCTCTTCTGAAAGATCGGGCACCGCACGATTCGTGATGTAATCCAGATAATCCTCAACATTGACTAGCCGTGTCAGCGGCAAGACAGTATCACCATCGTTAAGCACATAGGTGACCGAGTTACAGGTGGGGAAGCAGCATGGTACCGGCACGAAGTCGGCAACTTTCAGCGTACCGCTGGTCTGCTTTTCCAGGGCTATGAGGATATCGGGTATGGTCAGGCGCTGCATGGGATCGCTTTCCCCATGACGACCCGCCTGGAATGCTGGCTGGAAATTGATCCCACGTACCGCCGGGTGCTGCATACCGAACGAAACAATGGCACCCACTTCGTGCAGGTTGACGAAGCGATCAACCGCTGGGACCAGTACGACATTCGCCCCAATCTCTGCCAGACGATCCAACGCCCGCAGTTTCTGCGACAGAATATCTGGTTCGCCACGGAGCATGCGATAGGTTTCAGCTTCAAAACCATCAAACTGAAAATAAATCGATGGGCGCAACTCACTTAATTGTAGCAGGAACGCATCATCATCAGCAATGCGTTTGCCGTTAGTGTTGAGCATCACATGCCTGATGTTGCGCTTTTTCGCCGCCTTCAACATCTCGATGATCTGTGGATGAATGGATGGTTCCCCTCCAGAGAACTGGACCACCTCGGGATTGCCCTCCGTTTCTACCAGGTGATCCAGAATACCCTCCACCTCTTCTAGCGTCAGGTTGAAGCCCGCACCAGCATTGGCAAAGCAGAGCGGACAATCCATGTTACAGGCACTATTCACCTCAATGATACCAAG
>VBHS01000067.1 GCA_005881295.1 Chloroflexota bacterium | reverse complement strand
GAGGGCGGGGCTACCCGATCTTCTACTCCGATCGCTTGTTATTATATGACCAGGCCTCGTTTAGATGTCTACACCGACATCAGCAGGTGCAGGAATTCAGGCAAACAACATCCACCTTCCTTTTCCCCGCTCCACAGAAAGAAATAATAACCGAAAAAACTATCGAGGAGCCAACTTGACCACCAGACGACCCATCGACACCACCACCACCAAACGTCAAACCAAGCGTATCGATTTCCAAAAAAATTCTGTCGCAAAATCGGACACATTTCCCCAAAAATCTATCGCATCGCTTGAACCCGGAGGAACCCCTCTCGCCTCCCAATCTGCTCAAAGAGCGCACCTGCTCCAAGCGTTACAACTGAAACATTTGAAACAACTGAAACATTTGAAACAAGTGCGACAAGTGCGACAAGTGCGACAAACAGCCAGCAGCATTCTAAAAAGGAGTGAGCATGTTCAACCCTCCCATCGTCACATCAAAATGTCCCATATGCAAAAATCGTCAGCATATAGTACAATGGACACTAATTCAAAAATAGCATCATTGAGTGAGGTAATAACCATGCATCGTCGTGCTCCAGGCTTTCACCCAGGATTGATGACCGACATGTACCATCCAGATTCAGCCTATGTCAGTTGGCTTACAGGCCTTAATGGGCTCACAACCTTTGACCTTTACACCCGCTCAGCTCCCTTTGGAGGAGCATACCTGCTCGTCGCTGGACTGGAGGCCGCTATGGAATTTGTCCAGGCCTTTCGTTATACTCCCGACGAGATCAAATTCCTCTCGCATATCCGTGACTATGACTCTGCCTTTCTCGATGAACTCGCTTCCCTCCGTTTCACAGGTGAAATCTTAGCCTTACCCGAAGGTTCCATTGCCTTTCCAAACGAGCCTCTCATGCGAGTAACAGCGCCGTTCCGCGAGGCAATATTGCTAGAAGCCGGTTTGCTTCAGGCTGTTAACCTCGCTACGCTTATTGCGACAAAAGCATCACGCATCGTCTACGCGGCGCAAAAAGGTCGACCACGTCGGGTCGCGGAATTTGCCTTCAGGCGCGCCCAGGAACCCCTGACAGTTGCACGCTCCTCCTATATTGGTGGCTGCGCCAGTACATCTCTACTCTTAGCCGCTTACGAGTATCGCTTACCCGCAACGGGAACGGTACCACATGCTCTCATCGAACTCTTCCCCACGGAAGAAGAAGCATTCGAGGCCATCGCGAACGCCTATAATCGCTATACCTTGCTGCTCGACACCTACAATCCGCGCAACGCCATCCAGACAGCGATAGAGGTAGCCCTCCGCACACAGGAGACATTGGGACACACCCTGGCAGCCGTACGCCTGGACAGTGGTGATATTGTCGCCGATAGCATCTACATCCGCGACAAATTAGACAGGGCCGGACTATCAAGTGTGCGCATCCTTGCAAGTGGCGACCTCGACGAATGGAAAATCACGGAACTCCTGGAAGCGGGAGCCGCCATCGATTCGTTTGGCGTAGGAACCGCCTTAGGCAGCGGTTCAGGCTCACCCGAACTCGGCATACCCGGTGGAGCGCTCGGGGCAGTCTACAAAGAAGTCTGGTATGTAGATGAGACCGGGACAGAGTTTCCGAAAGTAAAAATCGCCGGCTCTAAATCGACCTTTCCCGGTAAAAAAGAAATTTATCGCCATCCACAATGGGAAGAGGATGTTATTCAACTAGCGCATGAACCACGCCCAGAGAACTATCATCGCCTCTTCCGACCCGTCATGCGCAATGGTGAGATGATCCCAGGCAGTCTCCCACCTCTCTCCGAAGTCCGCGAGCTTGCCCAACAAAATTTAGAAATGTTACCAGCCCGCTACCGAGCGCTCACCGTTGAAGAGCCATACCCCGTCCGCTTCAGCGAAGGTCTACAAGCGCTTCGTATACAGGCATCTCAGCTCGTCAATAAACCAGTTCAAGAATAAGAATCAATTCTATTATCTTATTATTTGAATTTACTAAGAAAAAATCCTTATTAAATTAAAATGAGCTTAGCATTTCTGTTGTTGACTTGTCTCTCGCATTTCTATGAGTTATCCTGAGCACAGAATTATACACAGCATACAAATATGTTGTCACATAGTTCAGTTTAGTTATATAACAAAGGGAGTAATACTATGACCGTTTTTCAAAACTTTGGCCAGGCAGTAATAAGTGCTTTAGGTCATGCACTTGACCTTCTGCTTGTATTCATACCTCTATTGCTTGGCTTCCTGCTCATCCTGCTCGTTGGCTACCTCATCGCGGCCGCGCTCGGCAAAGCAGTGACATTCCTGTTGCGCAAGATTGGATTTGACAATTTAGCGAACAGGATTGGTCTCACACGGCTGGAACAGCGCATGGGTGTTCGCTTAGACCCCGCTGATGTGCTGGGCAAGATCGTGTTCTGGTTCATTTTGCTGGTATTCCTTGTACCAGCAACAAACGCCCTCGGCTTGACGGCAGTGAGTGGCATTCTGAACGCGATGATTGCCTACATTCCAAATGTGTTTGTCGCCATCCTGGTCCTGTTCCTGGGTACCCTGGCAGCCAACTTCGTCGCTGACATCGTTCGTGGTGCCACGGCCACCGCCAATGTAGGCAACCCCAACATTTTTGCGAATATTGCTCGTTACGCTATTATGGGCTTTGCCGCGCTCATCGCTCTTGAGCAGTTGCAGATCGCACCAGCCCTGCTGAACATTCTGTTCACGGCCATCGTTGGTGCTGCCGCCATCGCATTCGGCCTGGCCTTTGGCCTGGGCGGTCAGGATGCCGCGCGCCGCTGGCTCGCTCGCACTGAGGGTACAGTCGCCAGTGCTGCTTCACAGATTCAGGCGCAGCAGAGCGTGAGCCAGGCTCGCGCTCAGCAGATGAATGATGCCTATCAGCAGCCACAGTACGATCAAGCAGCCCAACAGCCATTCAATCAACCAGCCCAGCAGCCTTACAACCAACCAGCTACACAACCATACGATCAACCAGCCACACAACCATATACTGACCAACCGGCCTACGATCAGGCCATGCAGTCGCCGCGTAAACGTCCACCAACTCGCTAGGCTGTTCTCACCACGCGTTTAATCCATAACTGGAACGCATAAAGAGGAGAAGGAGGACGCGGAACGTGATTGTTCCGCGTCCTCCTTCTTTTTGAAATAAAACAGCCCATCAAACGGCTCTGTCCTGCGAGCTGCTGTTGAACCCGATCCGATCATCATTGTTCTCAAAAGTACAACTCATGCGTTACAATAGACAACAGCAAAACTTTGCAATCGTCTACGAAAGCGCAACACACGATGGAGAGTGTTACACAACACGATACCAGCAACAACAATGAGTCTGATAAAGTGAATACTGGCCTCGACCAAAAAGAAGAAAATCAAACAAGGCAACCAGCTGTGCCTACAACATCCGCGACCGTCATCTGGACACCGCGCTTCATAGTGCTCTTTGCTCTGGCCCTGGTGATTGGACTCAGCGTCGATAGCCTGCTGACCCAGGTATGGTCCAGTCGTCTCATTCGAGCGCCATGGATCCTCTTGTTTCATTTACTATTGCTTTTTACCTGTCTGATAGCCACTACTATCATTTCACGCTCCAGGTGGATACGCATGGGAGGTGTTTTTGGCTCTATATGGATCATTTTCACAGCTATCAATAGCTTTTTACCCCTTTTTGTGCCCATTGCCACGCTCGACCTGGGCTCACCCATCCCATCCCTGTTAAATGCCACCATTTCCAGCGCGCTCTTCGGTGCCTCCATTTGCCTCTCCATCGAACGCACCCTGCTTACAAAGTGGGATATCTGGTTCTTCAGACTTGCACTCATTGGCAGTACCTGCGCCATTCTACTCATCTACTTCATCACGCCCGCAGTAAACCGTTCTCTCAACGTGTTTGAAAGCGATGTAGCGGCATTAGCCCTTGTCCTCAGCCTTCTCGTGTGGTGGGCGCGTCCCTCGTGCTGGAAAGTACAACCCGGCCCAACACTTCTTTTCGGCCTTGTACCCGCTATTGAACTCCTGCTCTCAATTCCCAGTATCGGCAAAGGCACCACAAACTTTTTCCTCACCCAGGTATCCCTGCTCTGCTTCCTCCTCGGCTTCATTCGACTCTTACAGAGCGAATTACGGCGCTGACCGCCGCGTGCTAATTCTTTATTCCTCTCCCTCCAGGAGCCCATCGACCATCCGTAGCTTCCTATCCGCCATTGCCGCGATCCCCGTATCATGCGTTACCACGACAAGCGTACAACCATGTTCTCTGCAAAGTGTATCCAGCAGTTTCATTACCTGCTTTCCCGACACAGAGTCCAGGCTTCCCGTCGGCTCATCGGCCAGCAAGAGCGGAGGAGAGGCTATCAATGCACGGGCAATGGCTACCCGCTGCTGCTCACCACCAGACAATTGATCTGGGTAGTGATTCTCTCTTGCCGCAAGCCCAACTTCCCCTAGCAGTGAAGAGGCCCGTTTCCGCAGCATCTTGCGAGCGCAATAGGGTAACAGAGGTAGCATCACATTTTCTAAAGCAGTGAGTGTGGGTAACAGGGAAAACTGCTGAAATACCAGGCCTACTCGCTCTCTACGGAATTGCGCCAGTACTGCCCCCCGCAATTCCCGCGTGGATAAACAATCTCCTATACGAACATTGCCACGTTGTGGCCACTCCAGCGCAGCGCAAAGTCGCAAAAGCGTTGATTTTCCCGCCCCCGATGGCCCTACGATAGCCACATGCTCACCTTGCCTCACCACCATATCCACACCACGTAAAACAGCAACCTCACCCGACC
>VBHS01000066.1 GCA_005881295.1 Chloroflexota bacterium | reverse complement strand
TCTCAGCGAAACGGGTGGCATTCCACAATTTCGTGACCAGGCGCCGCCCGGTGGCGATGTTTTCTAGATTTAGGGGGCTATCCGCACCAGTGCGACCCGTTGTCGCCCAATAGCGCAGGGCGTCAGCCGACTCCTTCTCCATGATTTCCATCGGCCCAACCTCGTTATGCTCCTTCGACTTGGAGAGTTTGCGCCGGTCAGCAGAGAGGCCATGTCCTGAAATCATGACCTCCCGCCAGGGGATGTCGTTCGTATGATAAAGCGACTTGACGATGGTATAAAATGCCCATGTGCGAATGATGTCGTGCGCCTGGGGACGCAGGCTGGCCGGGAAGTGCTGAGCAAACCAGGCGGGATCATCGATCCAGTGTCCGATGATCATTGGCGTGCAGGACGACGTTGCCCACGTGTCCATGACATCTGGTTCTGGCTCAAATTCAGTTGAACCACAGGCGCAAGCAACCAGGGGCTGCGTAGTTTGCGGGTCAACTGGTAGTTGCTCTAGAGATGCCGGCATGGTCTCTCCGCACGCGCGACATATCCAGGCCGGGAACGGAACGCCAAAGTAACGCTGGCGCGAAATGCACCAATCCCACTGCAGGTTTTCAACCCAGTGCTCATAGCGAATACTCATATGCTCAGGATGCCAGCGTATCTTGCGTCCGGCCTCGAGTAATCGCTCTTTTTGGTCCAGGACACGAATAAACCATTGCCGCGTGTGCAGGTACTCTATGGGGGTACCGCAGCGCTCGTGCGTTCCGACATCGTGTTCTATCGTTTCCTCGCTGATTATCTGTCCGGTCTCTTCAAGGTAGGTGAGGATGCGCCTACGGGCCTGTTGAACCGACAAACCAGCATAGGAACCCGCTAAACCCGTCATGTGTCCATCTCGTCCAATGGCTGCCCGCAGTGGAAGATGGTGCGTGTGCCACCAGCGAACATCGGTTGAATCGCCAAAGGTGCAGCACATAACGGCTCCGCTGCCCCTGCTGGGGTCGGCCAGTTCATCCGCCAGGATAGGAACCGCCAGTTCAGGTGACCCGGAGAAAGCGCCGCTATCTATACGGGCCGTTTTGCCTATCAGGTGTCTATAGCGCGGGTCATTAGGATGAACAAAGATGGCGACACAGGCAGGTAACAGCTCTGGACGAGTTGTAGCAATAGGTAGGATACCACCACCGGGCAAGCGAAAGGCTATTGTTGAGAAGCGCGTCGGCAGCGACGCGTCGTTGACCTCGGCCTGCGCGATCGCCGTCTGGCATTCCGGGCACCAGGGCGTTGGTGCAACCTGTGTATACGTCAAACCTTGCCGGTGCAACTGGATAAAAGACCACTGTGAAACACGCCGTGCTTCATGCGAAATGGAAGAATAGCGATAGCGCCAGTCAACACTCAAGCTCAATCTGCGCCAGAGGGTCTCGAAGCGACCCTCCGTCTGCTGCGTTAGCTCAAGACAAGCGTTAATGAAAGCGTCACGTCCTATCTCCGTTGCCTTGTGTTTGATGGTCTTTTCGACGAAACGTTCGGTTGCCAGTCCATTGTCGTCAAAGCCCATGGGATAGTAGACGTGATCACCACGCATCCTGCGGTAACGTGCGATGACATCCGCCTGTGTGTAGGAATAGCAGTGGCCAATGTGCAATTGACCTGAGACGGTCAGCGGTGGGGTATCGATCGTGAAGTGCTGGCCCAAGCCAGCGGGATCATACCCGTAGACATTGTTTAGCTCCCAGAAGCGAGCCAGGCGCGGCTCAGCCTCGCGGAAGTCGTAACGGTTGGGCAACATAATCGTAGTACTCCTTTATGGTATAAAAAACACTGCCATCTCGCAAGGACGAGGGCAGCGCTCGTGGTACCACCTTGTTTCGAAAGTTGAACCGCCCAACCAACCGTGGGTTCAACTCTCCTCTACGCAGCGCTAACGGGCTGTACCCGGACTGTCCTATTGCTGCACCACTATGCAACTTCGAGCACTCAACTCACGAGCCACGTTCAAGGGTCGTTACTGAAGGAGGCTCGCACCCGGTGACCTCCACTCTCTGGCAGTTCGCTTCCCTTTACTCCGCTCGTTCCAAGTCCGTCATAGTTTTTTATGGTATATAATAGTAGAACTATACACACTCATAATGCGATTTGTCAATGGGATTGAGGAGTCCGCCACTGCCATTTGAGGCGTTTTCGATAATCTTGTGAAACTTCTGTGTAGAAGTGAACGTGAACTTGATAAAGGCGACTACTCAACCGGGAGAGTGAGAAACCTATGCCAGACTGGACTCAACACGACCTACATCCACACATGCAGGTCTACTCTGCAGACAACCAGAACCTGGGACATATTGCAGAGGTCTATCCAGATTCTTTTCTCGTACACAAAGGCTTTTTTTTTCCCAAGGACCGGTACATTCCCTACAGCGCCATCAAAGCGGTCGAAGACGACCGGGTAGTGCTTTCCATGTCAGCGGATGAAGCCAAACAGAAAGAATGGGAGAAGCGGCCCAATTATGAAGAGCACGAAGGAGATCCTACGCAGCTCTTCTATGATAGAGGGCACGGCGTCTCTGATCCTTTCGATGAAGAGAATCCCGACCGTACGTGAAATACCCGCTTGATGGTACTGCGGGCGTCGTAATTTTACACTATAGGAAAGGTAGCCATTTGTTACCATATAAACGTATATAAATATAGACAACATTTTTTTATGTAGCTGGAAGCTGAGGTGATGGTATCCAGCCTGTTATTACGGGCATAAGCTGGACTGAAACAATGTCATATCCAAGAAAGGATAGCATTGATTATCAAATGAAGATAAGGTTAGAACCTGACTTGATTTAAGGTAATTACCCGATGTGACGCCTTTCGCTATTCTTCTAAAATGGAGAAGATAGAAAAATTAGCAAAGAATGGATACGTACACAAACAGCACCAGTCGGCTAGTTAGTGCTGACCACGAGGCCAGGCGGAGTCCGGCAGCTGATTTTGTCGGCAAGTTTCCCGAAGGGAGCGTGGAATTATGGCGATTGTTCATCCTGTCAGCGATGTTCATAGGACTGTGCTGACATCTCGTACTACGACTGCGGCAATGTTTTCCCCCTCCATTTCTCAAGAGTTTGAAATGGATCTGGATACACCTTTTGTTAAGGACATGCCAACGCGTATTACGGAACCACTTACGGAGCTAGATACTCCTTCAGACGAGGTAAGCGACACATTACTTTCTGATGACGCTGATGTTGATGAAAGTAGTGAAGTCGACGTTATTGAAGAGGGGACGAGCCACCCCCGTCGTTCTCAAGGGGCCACTCCTCGCCAGGCGTCAGGCGCTGAAGATGCTTTTCAGAGTTACCTGCGTGACATACGTGGCCTGGGACTGCTTACCCATGCTGAGGAAATTGACCTGGCGAAGCGCGCAGCGGCTGGCGAAGAACTGGCACGGCGTAAGCTCATTGAGTCCAATCTCCGGCTCGTTATCGCTATTGCGCGCCGCTATACAAGTACGGGCGTGCCTTTGATCGACCTTATTCAAGAGGGCAATCTGGGCCTGATGCGTGCCGCAGAGAAGTTTGATTACCAGCGTGGCTGTCACTTTGGAACCTACGCGACCTGGTGGATACGCCAGGCTGTCAGCCGCGCTGCGGGTGAGCAATCCCGGCTCATTCACCTGCCAGAGCACGTGGCAACGCGGTTGCGCAAGGTACGGCGGGTCGCGGCACAACTCTCGCAGGAGAATGGCCTTGATCCCCTGCCAGAGCAGATAGCCGAGGCATGCAATCTCGAAGTGGACGAAGTCATAGATTTGCTCGGCGTAATCGAACAACCAGTTTCTCTAGATGCCCCCGTTGATGACGAGGCTCGCTATTCTCTGGCCGACACATTGGAAGACAGCACAACGCCTGCCCCCGCTGAAACAGCCTCTCAACACCTGCTTGGGGAAGAACTCCACCGTGCACTCGCCCTGCTCACACCGCGCGAACGTTCAGTCATTACACTTCGCTACGGCATTGGTGATGGTCGTAGTCGCACATTGCTCGAAGTAGGCAAAGAATTAGGCATATCGCGCGAGCGAGTACGCCAGTTAGAGGTAGTGGCACTGATGAAATTGCGAGGAATCAGCGGCAACGTTGCCTTGCGAGAATGCGTATAACTATACTACATAACCTTCTGGGTGATGCATAGGATCGCTTTTCGTGCCCCTGTGGCACGGTGAGCGATCCCTTTTTGTATACAGTGTCTTCAAGACTCGACTAATTTGGAAATCTATGCTAAACTGCTGCTTAGGAATTGAGAGCAGTGCATAGAGTTTTTTTATATATAAGGAGAGTCTAGACGTATGGCAACCTGTACTTCTTGTGGTTATGATGTGACCGGCAAAAAGTTTTGTCAGCAGTGCGGAACGCCTGTACAACCCACAGGAGTACCGGCTCCGAGTAATCTGGCCACGCCAGTAAGTAACACCTGCCCACGTTGTAATGAAAAGGTCAATCCAGGGGCAGCGTTCTGTAATCATTGTGGCTCAGCACTACAAACCGTAGCAGCTTCCGCGACACCTGCACAACCTTTAACCCGCCACTGTCCCGCCTGCCAGGCAGAAGTACCAGCCAGCAATGCTTTCTGTAACAACTGTGGACAGAACCTGCAAGCAGCGAGCGCTGCACCAGTAAGTGCCTTCTGTACCAATTGCGGGCAGAAAAACGCTCCTGGCGTGCGTTTCTGCGCCAGTTGTGGCAATCAGCTCGGTATGCCAGCTGCACCAGTACAGGCCGGCTATACGCGATCACCGGGACAGTATCCCCCGCCACAACAATCATACCAGACAGCATATGGCCAGCAACCCTATGCTCAGCAAAACGAGCCCCAGTACCAGCAACCCTATGGCCAGCCTCAGTACCCACAACAACCTCAATATCCACCACAGTACCCTCCGCAGGGACAACCAGGCATGGGGTATCAACCACAACCTATGATGGGCCAGCAACCCATGGTCTTGCGCTGCCCCGTCTGTATGGCTATGGCCCCGTTGGGTACAACAAACTGTGCCAGTTGTCACACCAGCCTTGCAGGGATCGTGCCTACGGCAGCTAACGCACAGCAACAGGGAGGTATGATGGGAGGATTAGGCGGCTTTATGCAAGGCGACGGCGGGAAATATGCAATGGGTGCTCTGGGTGGCGCAGCCGCAGTGATTGGCGGCGAAATGCTCATGCATGGACTCGAAAATAACCTTGGAGGCCGTGACGAAGGATACTATGGCGAAGGTCATCACCATCGCGATGAAGGACTGCTTGGCGGCCTGGGCGAAATAGCCAATGACCTCGGGTTGTAAAGCATAACGTCCGAAGGGTTCAGCTGGCCAGGCAAGGTTCAAATAGGCACAACGAGGAGAATGGTCTCGATAGTATCCAAATTGGCTATCTTTCCTGCTATTCTTCCACCATTCTGTTGCGACACCTGAGTAAACCGTCTATAATACTGTGGGATATACGACGAACCGTTTATCTCACGGCATAGCTTTATGCAGAAAATAGCTGTCTTTTCCGTTCATCTCTTAACGTCTATATGTTTTACCTGGGAACACGAGGAGAAGTGGTATTCTTTCACATATATCAACTTATGCAGAGAAGGCCACACCAAGTAGTTGGATGAATTACGAGCGAACAACCTTACAAAACGGCCTGCGCCTACTTACCACCCATATGCCTGGCATGCGATCGGCGAGCATTGGTTTCTTCTTCACTGTTGGCTCACGCTACGAGGCGGACCCGATTGGGGGTATATCACACTTCATCGAGCATATGCTCTTCAAAGGCTCTCGGCACTACCCTACTGCCCGCCTCCTCTCCGAGGCCATTGAGGGAGTCGGCGGCATTTTTAATGGGAGCACTGGCAAAGAAATTACCAGTTATACAGCCCGTGTCCCAGGAGAGCAGTTGCCTCTTGTAATGAACGTACTGGCCGATATGATCCGCCATCCTCTTTTCGATCCCATCGAGATCGAAAAAGAACGAGGCGTCATTATTGAAGAGCTGAGCGCTACACACGACGACCCACAGGAATGGGCCAATCTGTTAATCGATGAAGTGATGTGGCCCGGTCTTCCTCTGGGACGTGACGATGCAGGTTTTGTAGAGACCGTAGCACAAATCCAGCGCCAGCAAATGCTGGACTATATGGACGAACACTACCGACCCAGTTCGCTAGTTATCAGCGTTGCTGGAAATATTGACCATGCACAGGTCATCAAAGAGACTGAGCGTATATTTAGCGACTGGGAAACGCGCGAACATCCTGGCTGGAAAGAGAGCTTCCCACCGCGAGATACACTGCCTGTAGGAATGATTCGCAAAGAGACAGAACAGACTAACATCTGCCTGGCAACGCTTGGCGCTGCCTATTCTTCTCCCGATTATTTCCCAATATTGTTAATCAATGCTATTTTAGGTGATGGTATGAGTTCCAGGCTCTTTCAATCCATACGAGAAGAGCAGGGATTAGCCTATGACATTGGGAGCTATTTTAATAGTTATTATGAGACAGGCAGCCTGGTGATAAGTGCAGGTGTCGACCCTTCGCAGACCGAACCAGCCATAGAAGCTATCATACACGAACTTAATCAGCTTTGTAAAAAACCGGTACCAGGAGATGAACTTGACCGCGTCAAAGCGTATGTACGAGGAGGCGTTCTGCTTGGATTGGAGGGCACACAACAGGTGGCTTCATGGCTTGGAAGCCAGGAGTGCCTGCGTAACAAAATCATAGACATTGATGAGATAGTAGCGCATATCGATGCTGTCACCTCGCAGGATATTCAGCGCGTGGCACAGTTCTGCTTTGCGCCCACATGGCGACGCCTGGCCGTCATTGGACCAGATGATCCACAGCAGGCAGAGTACTTTGGTAAGCTGCTTAAAAGTGTGTAAAGCAGGAAGAGGAGATCAGGATTATGGCACAAACAACGCTTCGCGATTATTTGCAGACGACTGAAGATGCTATCAGTACCGGACGCGTCGATGACGCACTAGCCAACTGTCAGTACATCCTCAATCATTTTCCAGAAGCGCTGGAGGCTCAACGTCTCCTGGGCGAGATCTACCTGGCACAAGGGAAACTGGAAGATGCTCTACAAACGTTCGATTGGGTTCTGACAAACGATCCAGAGAATGTTATGGCCTACTGTAACCGCGCATTGATCAGCGAGCGTATGTCAGACTATGATACAGCGTTAGACTGCTACCAACAAGCCTACGAGCTCAGCCGGGGCAATGGTCAGATACGCCAGATATTTAATCAACTGAGCCAAAAAGTCGGACAACAAGGATTCGTATTCTCACGCGCGGGCCTGGCACGCCTCTATATGCGCGGTGACCTCTTGCCGCAAGCTGTCCAGGAATGGGACACTATCCTTTCAGCCAGTCCTGATCGCCTCGATGCCCGTACCGGTCTCCTCGAGACATACTGGCGTGAGGGCGTCTATGAAAAGGTCGAGCAACTCGCGAAAGAAATTCTTCGCGACGTTCCTCATTGTTTGAAAGCGCTGCTACTCCTCGCGCACGTAACGTTTGCTCAAGATGCACTTCAGGCACAGGACCTGATGCGCCAGGTTGAAGAGCTAGACCCTGACCAGGTGATGGCCCAGGAACTTTTTAGTGATTTTATCGCTCGCCAGCCCAAAGACCCTTTTCTGAAACTGTTGAAAAAATCAGCGACTGTTGTCTCGGAAACCTCAAATGGGAAGAAACCAACCTCAACGGCAGCTGAGTTGGAGAAACTCTCTCTTGAGCCCAATGAGACAACAAGCGCGAGCACCCCTTCCACCGTCTCCGATCCTCTTGTGCGATGGAGCAGCCTGGATAACATTATCGAACCTCAACAAGATTACCAGACCTTACATGGAGCCTCCCCGTATGGCAACTGGGTCGGCAATAATGCGTCAGACGTTAGTTCCTTGAGTACCATAGGGCGGCAGGATTCCGCCCCTGGTCAACCAAAGAATGGCGCCCAGGCAGGCAGTATTACTCCCCACCTGGATGACTGGAATGCGTTTGGTCAACATAGCGATACGCAGCAGGAATCAGGGCTAGAAACCTGGCAGACACAACCGGAACCCATCGAGGTACATGATCCCGCCCAGGACAACGACCAGCCACCGGCCGATCAGCAGCCTGCGTGGTACCACATGGAAGCTTTTCCAGAATCAAACGCTGACTCCTGGAGCGGTACGAGCGATATCGACCCGATTTTGTCCTCATCCTCATGGGAATTAGAGGAAGCAGATTCCGATCTGCCCGCACCACCAGCATGGCTTGACATGCTTACCAAAGGAGATCGCCGCCAGGCAAGCGGTCCTATCCAGCAAGTTCCCCATGCAGCGCCAGCAGTGAAACAAGAAGCTCCTGCTTCCCAACAATCCGCTGCGCCACCCGTCAATACTGAAGAACCAACAGGGCCAGAAGAGTCAGCACCGGCCCCTGAAATATGGGCCACTTG
>VBHS01000065.1 GCA_005881295.1 Chloroflexota bacterium | reverse complement strand
GGTAGCCCAGGCTATCTACGCCGATATAGTCGGCAACCTCCTGCACGCTGCGGCCTGCGGCCACCAGTTCCACTTCCTGTGGAATGTCGATGCCGAAGTGACAGGGATGGCGCAGCGGCGGCGAACTGGAACGAAGATGTATCTCTTTTGCCCCATAATGGCGCAACGCGGCCACCAGGCGCTTCATGGTATTGCCACGCACGATTGAATCGTCCACAATGACCAGGCGAGCTCCTTCGATCTTTGGTCTGACGAGGTTGAATTTCAGGTCAACCTCCAGCTGGCGCAGGCGCTGATCGGGCTTGATGAAGGTGCGGTCGCTATAGCGGTTTTTGATGATGGCGTGGCCATAGGTGATACCTGAAGCTTCGGCGTAACCGAGCGCAGCAGGTATAGAGGAGTCTGGCACCGGTACGACCAGGTCGGCCTCGATGGGATGCTCTCTTGCCAATTCACGACCAAGCGCCTCGCGCACAGGGTAGACATACCTGTCATTCAATCTGCTGGTGGCATCGGAGAAGTAAATATACTCGAAGACACAGAGCGCCTGGCGCGGCATGCGTATCAGTATCTCCGAATGCACCCCCTGCTCATCGATAGTGATGAGTTCTCCCGGCTCAACTTCGCGGACGAAGCTAGCTCCAAGACGGTCCAGGGCACACGACTCAGAGGCGATGATCCAGTTTTCGCCGATGCGCCCCAGGCAGAGGGGCCGCATGCCCCAGGGGTCGCGCATGGCAAACAGCTTGCCTTCCGCCAGAATGACGAGGCTATAGGCTCCTCGCAGTTGGGGAAAGATGGAGATCATACGCTCGCGCAAGCTGGGACCGCCCGCGTGCAGGAGTAACAAGGCGATCGCTTCGCTATCGGTCGTAGAGATCAAGAGTTCCTGGGGCAGTTGCGCGCGCAGAGCGGGGCCGTTGACCAGGTTACCGTTGTGCGCGACCGCGATGGCTTCATAATGATTGGGGTCCGTGCCCACTACGAACGGGCCTGCATTCTCAACACAACTTGAACCTGTCGTAGAGTAGCGCACATGACCTATACCGCAGTGGGTATCAGGCAACCCTGTTCCTGTATCGGGGAAGACCTCGCGCACCTTGCCCATACCTACACGGGAAGCGATCCTGCCATCACTGAGATAGACCGCCATTCCCGCGCTCTCCTGTCCACGGTGTTGCAGAGAGGTGAGTGCCAGCGTAAGATAGCGTCGGACATCGATGCTCTCGCCGCTCACTCGCGCAAAAATACCGACTATGCCGCATGCATCGTGCAGACGCTCCATGGTATAACTCTCTTTCGTTTCCCTAGTGCAAAAACACTTGACCTTTTCGGCTTTCCCAAGTACAATCCCGGAAGCGCGTGAGCGGCCTGGCTGAGACGGAATGTCGATCCGCTTGAGGATACTGAAACTACTTTGTATGCTTTCCTGGCTTCAATTTTCCAGTCAGGTCCGCGACAAGCGCGTAGCGGTCAGCAATCCCCTGCATATCTTGCTCGGTCACTGCCTGCAAATTGCGATAGACCTGCTTATCCAGCATGCGTGTCTTGTCTCCACCGGGCCAGAGTCGCCAGCTATCGTTATCTATGACGTCCGCCACCATCAAATCACCCTTTTTGTCGCGGCCAAATTCTATTTTGAGATCGACCAGCGTCACGTCCACGGTCGCCCAGGCACTCTCCAGGGCCTCAAAGACGCGCTGCCCCTGCTGCGCCATCCACTCGATCTCAGAAGGTGCAGCCAGCCCCATTGTAACGATATCCTCCCGCCAGATCTGGGGATCGTGACGCGCATCGTCCTTAAGAAATGTCTCGACAAGCACCGGCTCGAAGCGCGTACCCTCGCTTACTCCTGGATGTCGCTTCAAGTAAGAGCCTGTGGCGATGCGCCGCTGCACCTGTTCAACCGGCAGCATGGTGCAGCGGCGTACCAACAACGTGACATCATCGATCTGCTCGACAAAGTGCGTAGCAATGTTTTCATCATTCAGCAAGCGGAAGACATTGGCCGTAGTGATGGTACTCCAACGCGACTTGCCGGCAAGTTCGTTGCGCCGCGCACCGTCGCCCGCTGTAATCTGGTCTTTGTTGACCATATACGCCAGGCTCTCATCCTGGGGATGGGCATAGATTACTTTTGTTTTACCTTCGGCCAGCAAGGGACCGAAATGAATACGAGGTTGATGCGTCATTGTTTTTTCATCCTCACGCTGTCTGCGAGATACGGGAGCCTAACGATTTTAGTTCAATACAACACCATTACCCTGTCTGACGTAGCCTATAGGGATCAGTTCGGGCAAGATATGGCGCGCCTGTTCCGCCGCCTCTACTGAGAAGACCAGCACCATCCCTATACCCATATTAAACGTTTGATATAGCTCTTTGCGCTCGATCTGGCCTAAGCGGGCTAGCAATTGGAAGAGGGGCGGAGGCGTCCAGGCTCGCGTCTCGATCACAGCCTGCCTGCCTCCGGGCAAGATACGGGCGATATTCCCTGCAAAGCCGCCACCAGTGATATGTGCCATACCCTTGATGGTGATGCCAGCATGATCTTGCAGGGTTCGTATTTCTGAAAGATAACAGCGATGCGGTCGTAACAGGGCATCAACCAGTGGCTCTTTCAGTTCAGGAAAGACGGTATCTAATGCGTAGGGAGCGAAGATGCGACGGGCCAATGAATAGCCGTTGGTGTGCAGTCCGCTCGAAGGGAGGCCGAACAAGATGTCGCCGGGGTTGATCGCTGCGCCATCAATGGCTGAATCCCGTTCAACTACACCGACGATGGTGCCGGCCAGATCAAAAGCTCCAGAGAGATAGACGCCAGGCATCTCCGCCGTCTCGCCTCCCAGTAAGGCACAGCCGACCGCCTGGCATGCCTCAGCAACACCGCGCACGATCGTCGCGGCGTGCAGCGCATCCAATTTACCCATCGCAAGGTAATCCATGAAGAAGAGCGGCCTGGCACCCTGCGTCAACAGGTCATTCACGGAATGATTGACCAGGTCATAGCCGATGGTGTCGAAGCGACCGGCCTGCGCCGCGATCAGCGTCTTTGTGCCTACGCCATCCGTCGAGGCTACCAGCGCAGGGTGCCGCATGTGTTGAATACTGCGGGCATCCATCATCCCGGCAAAGGCGCCCATGCCCGCCAGGACATCTGGCCCCTGCGTCGCCCGTACGGCATCTTTCATCAATGCTTTGGCACGTTCGGCGGCTGCGATATCTACCCCGCTCGAAACGTAAGAAGTTTGATGAGATGATTGCGTGTCTGCAAGGGAGCCCATCGCATAGATGCGCGAGTCCAACGACTGTGCATAGTTGAAGGCGTTCTGAAATAGCAGCAGTCCATCGCCCTGTCCACCTGCTCCACCCCTGCGCAGGGGATGCTGGATTGACGAGACATAGCGTTCAGGGTGGGGCATCAAGCCGAAGATGCTGCCGGACGTATTACATACCCCGGCGATATTACCGATTGAGCCATTGGGGTTGTCAGGATATGCAACATCGCCTCCAGCATGTTGAGCGTAGACAAGCGGAACATGCCCATCCATTGCCAGCGTTCCAAGCAGCGCCGGCTCGGCCAGCACAAATTGACCCTCACCATGGGCCACCGGTAACGTTATGGGGTGATCAATGCCCCGCGTAAAAATACACGCGCTGCGCTGGACATCCAGGGTGACCCAGCGGCACTCAAATTGGGCTGACGCGTTATCGGTCAAGCTGGCAGCGACAGGGTTATCGTGCTCAGTTTCGCCTTTTGGAGAGAAGTAACCCGGCAATAGCCCGGCGCGCACAAGCACCTGGAAGCCATTGCAGATACCCAACACCAGCCGTTCATCGTCAATAAATTGATCCAGCTGCGGGCCAAGATGGGTGGTCAAATTTTTTGCCAGCAGAGTACCTGCTCCCAGGTCATCAGCATAGGAGAAGCCGCCAGGAATGACGAGCAAGGCGTAGTCGAGAAGGCGTTCTGGCGCTTTGATAAGATGGTTGATATGGAGTACATCGGTCTCAAAGCCAACCAGGCGGCAGGCATGCGCGGTTTCAAGATCACAATTAATGCCTGGAGCGCGGAGCACGAGCGCACGAGCAGTCATACCTGGCCTCCTTTCCACGCCTGCTGTAATGTCTCAATGGGAAGATCAATCAGCGTCTCCTCGCCGTACCTCACGACGAAGCGCTCCGCTGCCGTTACCAGGCCAATGCAGGCGACATCGTTCATGCCATATGAGCGCATATGGGCCTCGAAAGCTTCCCGCTGCTCAGGGGCAACCTCTACGAGGAAGCGCGATGGAGATTCGCTCAATAACAGGATTGTGTTGGCTTCCCTCAGGGGTGCCCCTACATTCAGGTTGTTTAGATCGATGGTCATTCCTAGCAGGCCAGCGAGGGACATCTCGGCGGCTGCGACGGCCAGGCCGCCCTCTGATAGATCGTGGCAGCCTTGCAGCAAGCCCTTGCGAATAGCTTCACCTATTGCTTTCATGGTGGTGCGGGCAGAGGCGACGTTGACCTGTGGGACGGCGGTACCGGATATGTGCTGTATGATGTCGGGTTGGAAGAGTTCTGCATAATGAGATCCCGCCAGTTCGTTGCGCGTCGCGCCGACCTGGTATACAAGATTCCCGGCGCGTTTGAATGACATGTCAACGGTGCGCGCGGCATCTTCGATGACACCAACGGCCGATATCACCAGCGTGGGGATAACGGGTGAGCGCTGGCCATTTGCACGATATTCATTGTTCAGGCTGTCCTTACCAGAGATAAAGGGGGTGCCAAAGCCGAGCGCGGCATCATAGCAGCCTTTGACCGCGCGTACCAGCATGCCCAATTGTAGCGGATCGGTGGGATTGCCCCAACAGAAATTGTCGAGAATGGCCGCTTTTTCGATGTCGCCGCCAACGGCTGCCAGGTTGCGCAGCGCCTCGTCAACGGCATTCATTGCCATGTGATACGGATCGATGCTGCCGTAAAGCGGGTTGACGCCGTTGGAAAGGACGATACCTGCTGTTGAATCCTCGTCGAGCAGCGGTTGCAGGACGGCAGCATCGCCGGGGCCGTTGCCTGCTCTCCCCACCATGGGTTTCAGGGCGGTCGCTCCCTGCACTTCATGGTCGTAGCGGCGTACCACTTCTTCTTTGGAGGCGATGGTGGGATGAGCCAGTAACGCTAGCAACGTGGATGCCCAACGGGTTGCTTCATCG
>VBHS01000064.1 GCA_005881295.1 Chloroflexota bacterium | reverse complement strand
TGCCTTCCAGGTCGCCTACTGTAACATTGACCTGGGCAAGTGCAACACGAAGCGGTAGAATATTCATAAGAGTGAGCTGCTTTTCTCCCTTCTCCTCTTGACGAATTTGCAGAAACACACTACTAGTCAGTCCAGATTGTTATTGACGACAGGATAGAGATCATGGAGCTTGTCACGAGCATCGTTGGAGGTGAAGCGCCACGAGATGGTACAGTGCTGAGCATTGCGCTGGGCCTCCAGGGTGGCGATGCGCTGGCGCAAGTCTTGCATGCTTGTCACACGACGCGACAAACAGCCACGAGCAAAGATACTGATCTCGATCTCGGCCATATTCAACCAACTGCCATGTTTGGGTGTATAGTGAAACTCCACCCGCTGCAAAATGCGCCGGGCCTCGGCCGGCTCAAAGGCTTCATACAAGGCTGCAGGCGTATGGGTATTGAGGTTATCCTGCACGATGCGGACGTATTCAGCATGCGGATAGACCTGATCAACCAGCCAGTGGATGCAATGGGCATAATCGATCTTGGTGCGATGCTCGGTCATCTCCACATGGCGCCAGCCCGTCAACGGTTCGACGAAAAAAAACAAATTGGCTGTCCCCAGCCGCTCATACTCGTAATCAACCCGCTCTGGCTGTCCCAGCTTCATGGGCTCTGGAGGCCGGATATCTGCCTCGGGCGCGACGAGTTTTTCGTCAAAGCAGACCTTGGGGCGAAAAGGTGGGAACCCCCTGGGAAGCCGCCGGGAGCACTACAGATGCACTTAGCCAAGAGCATCTGGTGAGAGATGGCTTCCCAGGCTCAGTCCTCAGCACCTGCTCCCACAGAGACAATGAGCCACTGGAGCCATCTCACCCTCTAAGTGCAACTGTAGTGCGGGAGTGCAAACGAGGCACCACCGGCCCGCTTCTGCCTCCAAAGGCGAATCCAAGGAGCCAGTCCTCGGGATGCGAACCTGCGACAGCCTGCTTGCAAGGCAGACGGTCACACGCTCGCCGCCTGGTCTACATCGGCCTGAGGGCCGGTTTCATACGATACATATGGAATGTGAGCGAACCTGGCAAAAGATGTCACATGTTTTTGCCCATAATTCCGGCAAAATGTCATTTGTCTGGATATTTGCCTAGTCTGCCAAATAAAATGCCACGCTGCCAAGCGCCTTCAGCGGATCAGCTTTGCCACCATAAAATGGCGCGACAGTGTGAACAAGATCATTCCTGTTTGATGCGCTCCTTTATCCCATCTGTTTCTATGAGTGCGCCAGGAATTCTGGCAGAAACGAGAACACCCATCTCAGGCTGGTTAGTCAGCTTGCCATGAGATGAAAACGCCATTTTATGATGGCAGAACGGATACCTACTTTGAGCACTTTTCTTCACAAACGGAGGTCGCGAAAATGTCACGGCACGTTATGAGGCAGAACGCGCGATCGGCAAAACCTGTTCCAGGCTGCTCTCAGGCCAATTGTTGGCATTCATCATGGCAGAGATGCGCCAGGATATTAGACGAATGACACAAAAGGTGGTGCGAAGATCTCGAGGCAGGAGGTCACACTGCTGTCCAAACAATACCTTCTCTCTTTGCCGTTGACAATCCGGCAGAGGAAGGAAGTTTTCACCATCCGCATTTTACGATTCGCTTAAGAACAGATAGACGAAATAGCCAGGACAGGTATCGCCGTATACCCCTGTAGGTCTCGTCTTCGGTCAGCACAGCATTTCGTGTCTTACTCGACGATATGGATACGCGGCTTGCCTGACATCTTCGTGTGATGCGCCGCGAGATAGGCCTCGCGCTCCGCTTGCGGCAGCGCATCCAGCACCTCCCTGCGCCTGCGCTCAAGATCAGCAAGATTGCCGGGCTCGCGGGATGATGGATGCGGATTGCTGAACACGTGGTCGGAGCAAAACACGTTGCGCCGGCGGAACGGTTCGGGAACCGTTTGCTGGAAGTCCTCGCGCAACGCCTGATTGGCGTTGGCAACGATATACCACGGCTCCGGCATGCGATAGGCTGGAAGATGTGCCCAGGCTGGGCACTGTAAGTCGTAGCGGGAGGCTAAGTATTCCGCCGCACCCGCGCAGAACGCCGCCCAGCCGCGTTGCTCTTCGGTGGGGTTCTCCGGGATCTGGATCGGGTCATCAAGGAGACGCTGACGGCTCTCGACGCCATATAAAAAGAAGGCGTTCATGAAATTGCCCACGGCCACACGAAAGCCTTCCTTGCCCGAAGCGAGTTCGTCGTAGGCCATGGCCAATGTTTGCGTCTTGAATTGAAAGGTCATCAGTGCATGCTCTTGATCATTTCGGTCCTCATTCCTGCTACGTAAAGCATACCACAGAGAGGAAGATGTGACTAGCCTTTTCGACGAGGACCGCAGGGCTGTTGCAAAGTCAGTTAGCCATGAAGCCGTCTAAGGAAGCGAGTGCTTTATCGAGATGATAGGCGAAATCGCGTCTGGCGTGAGCCATATTCGTTTCTCCGAGTCTGGCAAAGAGTCCAACAACGATGTTGTTGAGGATGGCCAGCATTTCTGGCGCGTGGCCCATGCGCAACTGGGCGTGATCCTCTTGCATCGTCACGTCTCGCCGATGATGCAACCCGTTCTCAATTCCCCAATGACCTCTAGTCAATTCGAGGAGCCGTTTGGGAGTTGCCAGATACGCCGGTAAACTGGTCATCCCATAGCGTACCTGTGTTTCGGTTTTCCCCAGTGCGTTGGTGCTCTGACGTTCGAGTTTGAAGACTTGATCTAGTCCCGGCCAGTCACTGTAGTCGGCAAGCAAGCTACTGACAACGATCGATCGTTTGTCCAAGCGTCCATGCCCTTTCTCGATGGTGCTTGCTCGGCGGAAATCCATCGGAGGAGCCGACGTTCCTGCCCGCTTGCGATGCGGCTGGAAGAGGTCTTCAATATCCTGACGTACTGTGGTTTCATTGTCTTTGACCATCCAGAGGTAATCTCCATGGGCTTGGACCACCTTCAGACTCAGTGTGCGACGATCAAACATGGCGTCTGAGCTTCCGACCACTCCTCGCAAATCAAGCTGTTTGAGTACGCTTGGCGCAAAGGTGATTTCGCGACCTTTCTTCTGCACATTCATCTGAGCCAACACCACGCCTTGTTGGGGCTGGTACACGGCCAGCAAATGCACGCCTTCCGTTCCTCCCAGAGGGATGGTTCCTCGCATCGTTTTCCCATCAATGGCGAGCTGAATACTCCCCCGTTTGCCAGGAGCTCTTCTGAGAGCCTGTGCAAAAAACTGGCCAACTCTCTCCTCCACCTCATGCGGCTCCACGCCATGTCCTAGAACCCGACTCCAGGTACTGTAATGGGGCATGCTCTCTCGTTTGAGATGGAAGAGCTGACTCAATTCATGCCTGCGCAGTTTGGCCCAATGAGCCATACCACGACTGCTATCTTGACCTGCCAATTTTGCCAGAACTCCGACCATGAGCAGACTTGCCAACGGATAGCGTACCCCACGTCGATGACGATGATCGGGAATCGTTTGTAAGCAGGCATAGAGCGCGTCTAAATCAAAAAGCAGCGCTTCCTTGGGAAGGCGAAGTGAAGCCGAAATTGTTGTATCTTTCATGGATGAACCTTTCGTTGGTATGATGATTATGTTTCAACCATTCATATCGTGCGAAAGGTCCTTTTTTATTCCCACTCTCTTGGTTTTATTCCCGACTTTGCAACACCCCTGATTGATCGAGTGAACGTTTTCAATACCTTCTACTGCTCCGTTCCTCAAAGACGGTAACAAAAGAGACGATGCAAATGGCGTCGTGTTTTGGGAGGGCGTCCCCAGACCCACGGCTTGGCTCGATGGTTGAGTTGAGCGGTGGCTACCCATGTGGCCTGCTCAATCTCGTCGGTATTGTCAACTTATTCGTAGGAACGAAGGCTATTGCTGTGTTAAAAAGAGGAAAGAAGCTGAAGAGCTATGAAGAAGTTGAGGAGATGTTGTGAAAGGAAAAACTCCTGTTGAACTCGTGACACCCGGTCATCAGCAATGAAGCCGGGGCGGCAAATCGCTTTCCCCAGGGAAGATATCCAGCAGGGTCCGCGCAAACTGCACCAGCCGGTACACGTCTGCGAAGTTCGTGACAAGACCGAGCGAGACGCGCACGGCGCCACCGCTCTGCATCCCCAAATCGGCGAGAAACTGATCCCAGCTCATCCCTCCTTCCCCTTTGAAGAGCTGCGGAAGCGTGTCCCTGGACTCCTCATGGAAGACTTTGCGCAGTGTCTCTTTCGACAGATGGAAGGCAGCTTCGCCAGCGCCAGGGTTACAAAAGCAGCCGGTGCGCAAGGAGAGACGCATCTCGCTGGCTCTGCGGTCAACCACCCGTTCATCAATCATCGACCCATGCGGGTCGAAGAAATTGAGCGCGACCGTTCCCCCGCGCCTGTCAGTGGTGTGCGGGCCGTAGACCTCCACCAGCGGCCTCCCATTGCTATGGCGCAGGGAGAGGAGTGTGTCAAGTAGCCAACCCGTCAAACACCGCACTCGTTGGTGGATCGTTTCCATCCCGATGGCCGCGAGGTGTTTCAGACCAATTTCGACCGCAGGCAGATTGAGATAGTTGAGCGTCCCGTCTTCAAACCCCTCTCCTCCTGAAAGCAGGACGTATCCATCGCCTTGCACCGAGATGCCCCAGACGGTCCCGCCTGCGAACCAGGGGCGGTGTAATGTGGTCAGGGCCGCTTTGCGTGCCAGCAGGCAGCCCACACCCGTCGGATATCCGAACATCTTGTAGAACGAGAGCGGGACAAAATCGGGATGCCACCTGGACAGATCCAGGCGATTGGTGGGCACAAAGGCTGCACCGTCCAGAAGTACATGCCATCCTCTGGCCTGAGCTGCTTCGATCCACTCCAGAGGATGCTGCACCCCGGTGAAATTGGACTGCGCTGGATAGGCAAATAAGCGATGAGCACCATTCGCCCCCTGCTCCAGGAACGAGCGGAGAAGAGCTTCCTCCACACACAGGTCAGGAGCCATGACGGGCAGGTAGGTAAACGAAGCCCCTTTTGCACGCGCAAATTCGCGGATGCCATTGACGGAGTTGTGGTTGTCGAAGAGCAGCAGGAACTGCCCGCCGGGCTGGAAGGAATAAGCCTCACCGACCAGCTTTAAGGCGTGGCTGGCATTAGAGGTGAAGATGACGGCATATTCGTCAGGGGAAGCCTGAAAAAATTCCAGCACACTGGTGCGCGCTCGTTCGACCAGTTCCGTCATGGCGCGCGAGGTGGGATTGAGCGAGTGAGGATTGCCAAAGACGTGGCGGCGCAGCAGGTCAAAGTGCTCACGCAGCTGGCTCTCGGCATAGAGCCCACCCCCGGTATAATCAAGATAGATCTGTCCCAGATCGTCCAGCCGTGCGTACTCTCTTGCCCGCAATGCATCCAGCGAGGATGTGCTCTCAAATGCCGGGTAGGCGTGCCGGAAGGCTCGCTCCGCCTCACGCATTTCCACTGAATTGAAGTGAAAGGGACTCCTTGTGTCACCTGTTGCTCCGCTCATCGTCGGCTTCCTCCTTTCCTGAGAGGTCATACTCATCTGCTTCAGTGTAGCATATTTGGCCTAAGTGCACAGAGACCACGATACCTATCGGGCTGGTATTGGCACTCTCGTTTGAGGCACCTCCAAGATGGTAGGACCATTAAACTTTCTCAAGCGGAGGAGGTCCGATGTAGCGGGCACGAGGACGAATCACTTGATTTGCTTGATATTGCTCAATGCCATGGCCGATCCAGCCGATGGTTCGTCCTAACGCAAAGAGAGCGATTGCACCTCCAGGCGGCAAATTCAGCGCACGAGCGAGCGTAACAAGGCCGAAAAAGATCGTTGGGCGTTCGCCGAGCAGGTCGTTTGTTTCCTCAGTGATACGCTGCGCGAGAAGCACGGCGGGGGAGTGCGGGTAGGCTTGAGCGGTCAGCTCAAGCAGGAGTTTTCCCCGTGGGTCGCCCACTGGGTAGAAAACAGAGCCAAATCCGGGAACCACTTCTCCAAATCCGGGAATGGGTTCGCCTCGTTTGAGCAAGCTCGCCATGGACGAACGGACGTTGGCAGGAGCGTCCGTTTCCCGGAGAAATGCTTCGATCCGTTCTGTCTGTCCAGCATGCTTGATCCCCTGGAGGGCAGATAATCCGGAACAGACAACGGCATAGGGAGTTGAACCGGCGGAAGCGACGCAGCGAGCGGTAAAAGTCGTGACATTGAGCTCCTGATCGGCGCACAGAATAAGGGCAGCCGCGAGTAATGCTGTGGCTGGTTCGTCGTGAGGCACCCATCCCTGCTGCACTGTTTGTGCGATCCCGTGCGTTATGTGCTGTCCACCTGCGGCAACTATGGCTAACAGTTGCAAGATACGAGCCCCCGTTTGAGCGACGGCTTCAGGACGCAAATCATAGGCGGCGATATCATCGAGAGCCACC
>VBHS01000063.1 GCA_005881295.1 Chloroflexota bacterium | reverse complement strand
TCAGCATCGTGATCGGTGCCATAAACATCGAAGACAAAGCCACGAAAGTCACTGAGTAAAACAACGGTGCCGTCTTTCTCTACTAGCCGTCGCAGGAGATGCAGGTGCGCATTGATAACGCGCAGTCGGAAAGCGCCGACAGCCTGCTGGTAGCGGCTATGACGTTCTTGCTCTCCAAGCAGACCTGGCGCGACGAGCTGTACACGGTCAAGTATATCGAGGAGTGGGTAGCTAAAAAGCTGCGAAAGGACGAGGGAACTGACGACAAGGCCAAACTTGCCCGTTCCGAGGCCCTCTAGCACAGGCGGATCAGGGACGAGACATTGCTCTAGACACTCAGCGGCTGCGTCAAAGACCGCTCGCGTACCGCGGGGGACAAGCAGATCCCAGGGTTTTCTCTCAAGCATGCGCTTCAGGTTTACGCTGACATCGCCACTGATGTCACATTGCACCAGGAGCAGGCGCTTACGAAGGGCCGATGTGGGCAGCTCACCGGCCCCTAGGCGCATGGATGCGAGATCCAGGTCAGCAAGTACGACTTCATCGGAGCTGCGTACAAGCTCGGTCAATGGAATCTCGGTACAGGCGCCCGCTCCCAGTACAAGCGCATTGGGGGATACGCCCGGATGGCGCTCGCGTATGGCACGAAGTATGAGTGAAGAACAATACTCCAGATGTTGAGGACTCTGCTGACGCAACAATGTTCGTCGCTGCGCTCCTTGAGTCTGCATATTGCTATATGAGAGGTTATCGATGCGCACTTGAGGTACCTGGCTTTAATTTCCTTGATAATGTGGATGGCGCTTCTCTAAAAACGCGGAGACACCCTCGCGATGGTCTGCGGTATTGATAGCGATATCTTGCAACTCTCCCTCAAATCTAAGGGTGGTCTCGAGGTCGCTCTCAAGCGATTGGTTCATCAGTTCTTTGATGAGCGCATAGGCACGTGTTGGGCCAGCAGCTAAGCGTTGAGCAAAGGCCTCGGTCGCCTCCTCAAATTCATCCAGAGGGACACAACGATTGACGAGTCCGAGGCGCTCAGCCTCCTGGCCACTCACCTCGTCGGCTAACATCGCCAGTTCCATAGCTTTTCCTATGCCCACCAGGCGCGGCAAGAAAAAGCCCCCTCCCGCATCGGGGATAAGTCCAATCCTCGCAAAGGCTTCGATAAAACGCGCATTATCGGCAGCGATACGCATGTCACAGGCAAGAGCAATATTACAGGATGCGCCAGCGGCAACGCCCTGTACCGCGGCGATGACTGGCTTTGGCATGGTACGAATGGCGCGGACAATTCGATGATATTTGCGCAGGTGCTCGCTGACTTTGATGGGTGTATCCCCTCTGCTGGCCTGGATCGTGGCAAAGCTGCGTAGGTCCTGTCCAGAGCCGAAAGCCCGGCCCGTGCCCGTGAGGACAACGCAGCGCACAGCCGCATCCTGCGCAGCCGTCTCCAGAACTTCTCCAAGTTCGTCAAGCATCGTATCATTGAAGGCGTTGTAGACTTCAGGACGATTCATCGAGATCTTGAGCACATGATTATCTTCTTGAATGAGCAGGTGTTGGAAATTGGTGCGCATTGAGTACTCCTCCGGTTGTTACATCGTGTTGATCTTCGGAACGTCGAGCATCAGGACCTCTAGAGCAGCCCGCGTATTGACGTTCTGGTCGAGAGCTTCCATTGTATCCAGGATGGCATGAACCATACGCTCGGATTCTCTCATGCCAACGGTCGCAGCCTGCTGCTCTAAGACGTGTCGCATATCTACATTGACAGTCAAGTCAAGGCATTGGTGCGCCGCTAATACCATATCACGCCACCAAAGTAACCACAACTCTAGTATAGCACGTGTTTTTTCAGGATCGGCGCTGAGGCGCTGGGCAATCTCGAAGCGCTGCACATTGCCAACCCTGGGCAACGCGGCAAGGGTTTCAAGCTGGGTCCTACGTTCGATGAGCAGGTCTTCGTCCTCGACAGCCTGCACGGCCCAGCCCATGCGCCCAGCAGCCAGGGCGGCAATTAAAGCGGCTTCACCTGTATCTACACTCCATGTTTTTTCCAGGGCAGCTTTGATTTGCGCGGCAGTGAGCAAGTGCAGGGAAATTTGCTGTACACGGGAGAGAATGGTTGGCAATAACAGGCCAGCATCGGGCGCTGTGAGCAGGAGGACGACGTCAGGTTCTGGTTCCTCGAGTGTTTTCAACAGGCAGTTTGCAGCCTGCAGGTTCATCTCGTGCGCACCCTGGATAATGAAGACATTGCGCCGTCCCTCCATAGTTTTGCGCGCGGAATCGCTCTGCAAGGAGCGTATTTGCTCTATTACGATGAACTGTTTATCAGAGGGCCTGGCGATAACATGCAGATCAGGGTGATTGCCGTGCAAAACTTTGCGACACGAGAGGCAGGCATTGCACGGTGCCTCCGGAGCAACCTGTGGGTCTGGCCCACCAGTACAGAGTAAGGTCTGGGCGAAGCGGTGGACAAGCAGTGCCTTGCCAATGTGATCGGGGCCTGTGAAAAGGTAGGCATGGCGAACCTGTTGTACGGCAAGGGTACGTCGCAACAGGTCGATGGCGTGCTCATGTCCGACGATGTTCCAGCCCGGTTGTATTGATTGTTGGAGCGTTGACATGGGGATATGGTAGCAGAAATGGATTAGATTGGCAATGTTCTAGTGCCAGTTCGTTTAGCGAACGGTATAGAAGTGTGGTATATTATTAAGTATGGTTGCCCGTTACAGCTATCTCAGTCATCTACGATGCAGCGCGTGCCAACGGCGGTATGAAGCAGACCGACTGCAGACTACCAGTCCCTGTTGTTCCAGGCCTTTACTGGCACAGTATGACCTATCGGCAGTTGAGCGGGACGTGGCAAGAGATGAGATAGCACGGCGTGAAGCCTCTATGTGGCGTTATCATGAACTGCTACCTGTCCGAGAAAAAGCGCATGTCCAGACTTTGGGCGAGGGCATGACACCTTTAGTAGCAGCCTCACGGTTGGCGCCTCCTGGGCTTGAAAAGGATGCCCGGCTGCTGGTCAAGGATGAGGGACAGAACCCGACAGGTAGTTTTAAGGCAAGAGGAATGGCAGCGGCAGTTTCGCGCGCACTGGAGTTGGGAGCAGGTGGGTTAGTCACCCCAACAGCTGGCAACGCGGGGGCAGCAATGGCGGCGTACGCCGCTCGCGCGGGTCTAGCGGCAATTGTTGTGACACCAGAAGATGCGCCACAAACGTGTATTCAACAGGCACGTATCTATGGGGCTGACGTAGTACTGATTGACGGACTCATTAGTGACGCAGGTCATACAGCGGCCAGCCTGGCTCGGGAACGGGGCTGGTTTAATATGGCAACGTTGCGAGAACCGTACCGCGCCGAGGGCAAGAAGACGATGGGGTTTGAACTTGCTGAACAGCTTGGTTGGCGGCTGCCAGATGCGATCATTTATCCTTGTGGCGGCGGCACCGGTATCGTAGGGATATGGAAAGCGTTCGCTGAATTACGTGAGTTGGGTTGGATAGAGCATAAACGATTGCCCAGGATGATCATCGTCCAGGCAGAGGGCTGCGCTCCACTAGTACGGGCCTTTGAACAAGGAAATGAAGTGGCGGAAGTGTGGCCGTCCAAACGGGCCAGTACCCGTGCAGCTGGTCTGCGAGTGCCTTCGGCTATTGGTGACCGGCTGATTCTGCAGGCGGTACGTGAGAGTGGAGGGACGGCAATCTGCGTCAGCGATGAAGCTATGATACATATGGTACGCTTCGCGGCGTATAGGGAGGGTATGTTGATTGCTGTCGAGGCAGCAGCTACGCTTGCGGCCTATCATAGACTGCTTGCGACGCATTTTTTGGCGCCAACGGATGAAACTGTTTTGTTTTTTACGGGAAGTGGTTTACCCGATATAGGAAAATATTCCTTATGAATATCTCTTACTATCTCATAGTTCACAGCATAAGGTAGTGAAATATGTTATGCTACAAGAGAAATTAATTTAGTCAATGTATACGCATTCAAAGCTCTACTCACAAATAATAGATAAGGTTGATGTAACCGATGGATACCTCTATCCGTTTCTACAATGCGAATAGCAATTTACGCCCAGTTGTGGATGCTGAACGTAAAGGCCATCCAGCTCCCCCATTGTCAGTGGACGAGGATAGCGGTGTAGAAGGAGTCGATGAGGAAGCGGAAGTGGTAGATGCGCACCAACAATTGGCCGTACCGGCTTTACAAGAGCAGGTACAGAAGGTTGAGGTGGCGGATTTTGAAGCAATTTTCCTACGCTTCCAGGGGCCTATTACCAATTTCATCTATCACCTGATTGGCAATCGCGAACAGGCATATGATCTCGCACAGGATGTATTCGTCAAGGCGTATAAAGCGCTGTTAGGCGGAACAGTTGTTCAGCCGGGCGCGCTATCGGCATGGCTCTATCGAATTGCTGCCAATACGACGACGGATACATTACGCAGAAGACGATTGATAGCCTGGTTACCACTTTCACTGTTTAATGAAGATCGCGGCATTGGGGCTGGAGTCCTCTCTGACTAAGGTGGCTCAGCCTCGGACGGCTTCAACAGCAGTGAAGAGGATAGCAATGGGCGTATTAGCAACGGCAGCTCAATGTATGAACGCGGCGGCTACGATGGCGGGCGTTTTGAGAGCCGCGTGGCAGACCGCGAGATTGTGGAACGTGTGCTAAAGCAGATGCCACCGAAGTACGCCGTATGCCTATGGCTATACGAGAACGATGGGCTTTCTTGCGCGGAAATTGCAGAGGTATTGAACATTAGCGCTTCAGCAGTGAAAATGCGTTTGATGCGAGCGCGAGAACGATTTATCAACTTGTACAAACAAGAAGTGAGCGAAGAGTGAATTGTACTGAGGCACAGGTGTTGCTCGCAGCGCACCGAGATTTGAATAACGATGATGTAGTTACTGCTGAGCTGGATGCTCACCTGGAGCAATGCGCTTCTTGCAGGCAGGTGCTTGCCAATTACAGCTTAATCGGTGAGCAAGTACGTTCGCTGCCAGCGCTGGAGCCGCCTCCTGATATGTATTCAAAGCTTATGCAAGCATTGGCCGTCGAACATTCTCAATTTATCCAACGATCCGCATCGGTACAGCTTCCTCCACCAGAATTCCTTAAACCCTACATGCGTGAACATGCTCAGTCCTCTTCTAAGGCTGATCCACTGGCTGCATTTTCATCGGCGGATACAGGTCCATTGCCGGTTATCAAGGCAGTACATAAAAAAAGGCGACATTCGTCTCTGGGGCAGTTCGCCGCAATTGGTATAGCAGCAGTATTTTTTATAGCGTTGATGATGGGTGGGATTACATCGTTACTTCTCGCAGCACATGATCATATTGCAACTTCTCAACAACTGGCCATTCATTCCCCTACTAATGTTGCAGAAGCAAGCTATACGACGAGTACACTGTACAAAAACGTGGTGAGTGCCGTGGCTGATCGCACATCCATTTATTACACGGCATATGGGGATGACAGCAATACAGGATCAGGTAAAAGGCAGCCCAGTTCCCAATCAGCCGATGACGCTGCGCTCAGGCACCTTCGACCAGAATGCTACAGCAAGTTGGATACACACACCAATTCAGGGCGTCTGGTTTATTCAGAATACGTTGCTCGTCGCAATGGTTGACGAGAATGGCGTATCACACCTCGTGCGCTATCCCCTGGGGAAGAATAACGACTTTAAAGCGACGGAGATCGCAAAAACAAATGCTGAGCATATTATTACGTCACCTACTGCCAATAGCGATGGTACACAAATCTACTGGGCAGAGGAATGGCGAAGCGATGACGCAAATTTGCACAGCAATATATGGACACAGCAGGTGCTTGAGGTCCGGATACCATCCAATGTGAGGGTACTACGGCATAAAACGACGGTTAA
>VBHS01000062.1 GCA_005881295.1 Chloroflexota bacterium | reverse complement strand
CTGACCACCCGCGCACAAAGCTGGTTGTATCGGAATTTGCCTCATGGGAAGACTGGCAATTCATGCAGCGAGTAGGCATTGAGAATGGGCAAACCACCAAATGCGTGCATGTGTCTTGACGCGCACACCCCGTCCAGCCCACTCTATCGCCAGCGAGCGCGTGAGGTTGATGACGGCCGCCTTGCTTGTATTATAGCCCACCGTTTGTAGCTGCCCTCCACCCATGCCCGCGATGGAGGCCACATTGACGATTGCACCCCTGCCTCTTTCCAGCATGCTGCGTCCAACGACCTGCGACATGAAGAAGGTTCCACTGATGTTGGCATCGATGACCTGCCGCCAGCGCTCCAGGGGCATCGTCTCCGCGGGCGCACCCCACGTCAGGCCGGCATTATTGACCAGCACATCGACCTTGCCGCACGCTTCAAGTATTTGCTGCACGACTTGCTCGACCGAGGAGACATTCGCGACGTCACATATGAAGGAATAAACAGTTATACCCCGACCTTTTAAATATTGTTCGGCTTCGTTGAGCCATTGCTCTCGACGTGCTGTAATGACGACTGTCGCGCCAGCATCCCCAAAAGCCTGCGCAATCTCCAGGCCTAACCCACGCGAGCCACCCGTAATCAATGCAACTTCACCGCTGAAATCGAAGGTAACAGTGCCCATAAGTGCCTCCTCTTGCAAAGTATCAGGTTGTAGATGTTAAACCGAACCGTTTTTCCGCCACTATAGTATATACCAGTTTACCTGATCTTTCTCTGGTGGATGATGAACAAATCGAGATTTGTACAATCTTCCTATTTCTTTGTTTTACCTCTTGTTGACTTGCAAAAAAATGTTATGATTCCATCAATGACAATACCTACCTGTATAGATCAGATCATAGAGAATGACAATACTCATATGGAAACAACAAAAACGCATTCTTCCACTGCACCCGTAAAATTTCAAATGGATGTGCACAACCGGCGACTTCTGCAAGACCTTCCCTGGAACGCCCTCCTCCAAGAATGGCCGGCACATGGAGTTGTGCCGCTCATGGTACGCCGTGGCGAGTCACGCCACCCGGTGATCTTTGTGGAGCGTGAAGGCGTTCGTTACGCCATCAAAGAGACGACACCGCACATGGCGGAACGTGAGATCGCCAGCTTGCGCGAGATCGACCGTCGCGGCATTCCCGCTCTCAGCCCCATCGGCAGCGTCATAGTTTCGGCGCCTCCCGTCTTGCTTGAAGAAAAAGGTCCTAATGGCCTCCCAGTGTACACTAGTGGGGATCGCGGGTATATGGTGACACAGTTAGCTCCCCGCGTTATTCCCCATTCCTTGCTCTATCGCATCCCTTTTACCCGCAAAACCAAGCGCCGCATCCTCTCGGCCATTGCGATCCTCCTGATCGAACTACACGAACATGGCGTCTACTGGGGCGATCCATCACTGGCGAATGTCTTGATCCGCATCGCTGGGCAGCGCATTCAGGCTATTCTCGCCGATGCGGAGACTGCGGAATTCTTCCCCGGGCCGGTCAATGAAGGCCTACGCGAACAGGACCTGGAGTCTTTCGGTGAGTCGTTGATGTGGCAGGCCGAAGACCTCCGTTACGCCCTTGGGCTACCCGAAGATGAGGAACTGCTCGATGATAAAGATTTTCGCTACCTTGAACAACGCTATCGCATCTTGCGTCGAGAACACAGACAACTGCATCCCTCCCTTACCTCAGAGACACGCTTCCAGTTCCAACGTATGCTAGAGACCCTTAACGAGCGAGGATTCTCGCTTCTTGGCATGGGAGGGCAAGCCTTTCGACAATTCGCCACTGTACTGCCCGGCTGGTATCAACGTCGTATTCACGAACTGCTAGGTATCCAAGTACCGCGCAGATATGCGCGTCGTTTCTACAACACCATCCTGGGCCATCAGTATCATCTAAGCCAGAATGAGGGGCGCAATGTGAGTCTCGAGAAGGCAGCAAAGGACTGGTATACTCACTATCATCTCCCCGCCATTCTCTTCCTACGCCAGCATCTCACTAAGGGGCAGGATCCCTTGCAGGCCTATTTCTCATTCTTGGAATATAGATGGAAGCTCAGTATGAAGGCAGGTTATGAGGTTCCCCTGGAAGAGGCTGCCCTGTCATGGTTAATCCAGCAGGTAGAGACCGAGAAGCTGACTGGTGTTGACCCGGCTGATTTGGCGAGGTGGTGGCACGAACGCGTACCGGTCGCGCAAGTCCTTGAGCCCCCTCTCATCGAAGGAAAAGAATTGGAGCCGCTCCTCTCTAAAGAAGAGCAGCCCCTTGTACATCTTCCAGCGCCTGAATTGGACAAAAAACTAGATCAGATTTTGGAACACTCTGAGGAAGAGTGATGCCAGCTTAAACCTCTTCTATGTCGTCGTCGAGAAGATCCTCTTCCTCGGTGCCTTCGACTTCAGCCACATTGAAGGAGGAGATATTGCTGCGGATCTGCTCTTCGATGGCCCCGGCAACATCGCTGTTCTGGCGCAAGAAATCTTTGGCGTTCTCTCGTCCCTGACCCAGGCGAATATCGCCCACGTTAAACCATGCGCCACTCTTTTTGACAAGCCCCATCTCCAGGCCAAGGTCTATCAGTCCACCCTCGCGAGAAATACCCTCGCTGTACATAATATCGAACTCGGCAACACGGAACGGCGGAGCAACCTTATTCTTGACCACTTTGACGCGTGTACGACTCCCCATCACCTCCTGACCCTGCTTGATCGAGTCGATACGACGAATATCCAGGCGCACAGAAGCATAAAACTTGAGCGCTTTACCACCCGCGGTCGTCTCAGGGTTACCAAACATGACACCTATTTTTTCGCGTAACTGGTTGGTGAAAATGACGGAAGTGTTGGAGTTGCTAATGGCGCTCGTTAGCTTACGCAGTGCCTGGCTCATGAGACGAGCCTGCAGGCCAACATGCGAATCGCCCATCTCGCCCTCGATCTCGGCACGTGGCGTCAGAGCCGCGACAGAGTCGATCACGACCACGTCGATTGCGTTGCTGCGCACAAGTGAATCGACAATCTCCAATGCCTGCTCGCCCGTATCGGGCTGCGAGATCAACAGGTTATTCGTATCGACGCCGCAGTGAGCAGCATAGAGACGATCCAGCGCGTGCTCAGCATCGATAAAAGCGGCATAACCACCAGCATGCTGCGCACTGGCGATGATATGCTGGCACAAGGTCGTTTTACCAGAAGCTTCCGGGCCATAAATCTCAGTGATACGGCCTCTCGGCACTCCCCCTATACCCAGCGCAAGGTCGAGCGCAATTGACCCTGTAGGAATGACGTCAACGTGAATGTGTGAAGCCTCTCCCAGTTTCATGATCGCACCCTTACCAAATCGGCGCTCAATCTGTTGCAATGCAAGGTCTATCGCCCTCTCACGCTCAGATGTGGCGACAGGTCCAGCTGAATTGCTTCGGTCCGAAACGGGTTTTTCCTTTTTATTCATTCGCTTTACTGTTTACAGGGTGTGTGGCACAGACAGGGTTATGGTTGCTGCCTTCCCGCTCTTCACCGCCCCTGCATTCCTCCTTTTTCATGACGAGAAATAAAAAACAAGCACATAGCCAGATGCTGCACTTCTTCAGTTCCTTGGTTGACACACATAGGTATTCTTCTGCAGGGTTGAAAAAGCGGAAATAGACCTCTCTCTACGTCTATGCTCCGAAACTAGAACAAGGGTACCATACATGCATGAGTATGTCAAGCCGTTTTTCCACGGATTGCCCCTCCATTTTACATGTTCCGCCGGCCCTCGAGGGCGCGACTCAGCGTCCCTTCGTCAGCATACTCCAGGTCACCACCCATCGGCAGACCACGCGCCAGGCCCGTCACGCGCAAGCCCAGGGGAGCCAGTTCCCCTTTAATATAGTTCGCGGTGTATTCTCCCTCGAAGTTAGGATTCGTGGCAAGGATCACCTCTCGTACATTGCCCGTGCGCACCCTCTGTAGCAGCTCGTCAATACGCAGATCCTTTGGTCCAATGCCCTCTACCGGAGAAATCGCCCCGTGCAATACATGATAGAGCCCCTTGTAAACGCCCGTTTTCTCTAACGCCAGCAGGTCGAGAGGTTCTTCTACGACACAGATCAACTCCTGGTCACGATTGGGATTGCTACAAATAGCACAGGGATCGGTCTCGGTAATGTTAAAACAGCGCGAACAATAGATGATGCTTTCCTTGACGCGCATGATAGCTTCTGCCAGGCGGCGCGCCTGGTCGGCAGGGCTGCGCAGGATGAAGAAAGTCAGGCGCTGCGCGGTCTTCACACCGACACCCGGCAATTTTGAAAATTCTTCAACTAGTGCCGCCACTGGTGGTGCAATATCACTCATAAGTTAAAACATTCCTGGAATTTTTAGACCACCCGTCGCGCTACCCATCATGCGCTGCTGAGCCTCAGTTGCCTTATTAAAAGCATCTTTCGCCGCTGCCAGCACCATAACCTCTAACTCCGCGATGTCTTCAGCGTTAAAGGCTTCGGGATCGATCTTTACATCGGTGACTTCAAACTTGCCGCTCATGGTGATCGTCACAGCCCCACCGCCCGCTGTGCCAACGAAATTGCTGGCTTCCAACTCCTCCTGCATCTTTAAAAGCCGCTGCTGCATCTTCTGGATATCACGCATACTCATAGAAAAAGTGCTCCTTACTTCGTTTAGTAACTTACTTCAGGCGAATATCGACGATTTTCGCTGAAAATGTCCTCATGACTTCCTGCACTACTGGATCACTGCTCGCCTGCTCCCTGACAGCCTCGGGCGATAATCCCATACTAATATTTTCGCTCACAATGTTCTTCTTGGCAACTGCCGGGGATTGCTCCACCGCGGACGCGTGCCCATTGGTAGCAGGCGATTCCTGCTGAAACTCAGCTTCGGCCTCTGGCTCAGACAATCGAGGAGGTGAGTCAGCAGCAGACCGCTCAAGGTGCGCTGAACGCGGCGGCGTCTCCTTTACGGCAGTGTTCAACGAGAAGCTGCCGGACTCAAATATCAAAGAAGAAGGCGGTAGTGCTCCAGGAGCAAGCAAACGCACCCGGCATTTCTGCTTAAATTCTGTCGAGAGGGCCCAATCTACATCCTTAGCGCGGTCGCCTTCCTGCACATATTTATGGTGAAGCTCGTAAGCTGCCTGGATGACCACGACGGTTTCTTCCAATGTCCCCTCGACCCCCATGACCGTGAAGCTGTTGAGCATAGCTGCAGTCTTCGGATTTTTTGGCCGCACACGCTTCTTTACATTATCCCACGCCTCCCTCACTTGCTGCAGCGTTAATGAAGGCTTGCTTTCTACGCCTGCTGTGGTTGGAGTAGCCGCGCGTTCATTACTTTGGCTGGAGCCGGCAGGGACAGGTGATCTTGACGTTTGCCCGGCTACCTCCTCGTTCTCGGTAACGGGGAGGATGTGATCGGCGCCAGGCGCAGCATTACCCTTGTTGGCCCTGGAAGATGAAGGCGTGGGAGGCAGCACGCTTTCCGGCACAAGAGGCATTGGTGGTGTCGCCTGGGATGGAGCGGATCGCCCTTGCGCGGAGGCAGAGCGAGGCTGCAGCGAAGGATCAGCAGTCGAAGGGCCGGCAGATTGACTACGCTGGGAGCTGCGATGTAGCTCAATGCTCTGCAAAAAGGCCAGTTCCAGCCCGAGTTGGGGTGTTCCCTGGTTCTTTTGCATGAGATCGTTCTGTGCGAAGATGCGAGCCGCTTCTGTCAACTCCCCGAGATCGAAGAGTCGCGA
>VBHS01000061.1 GCA_005881295.1 Chloroflexota bacterium | reverse complement strand
AGAGGACATATGGATGACAACCGCCCAGCAGGGGAACAAGGTTCAAAAAACGCTGTTGAAAATGAATCGCGTGGAGAACGGCTCGAAGCAGGTACTGAAAAGGTTGTTGAAGAAGCACGGCAGGAGGTAGCAGCCGCTCGCAGGCCGTGGTATCAGACAAAAAAATGGGGAAGTGTGCTGCTGATCATATATGCCGCGCTCCTGGTTGTCTTTGGGCTTCTTGCCTGGTGGGTAGCTTCCCATCCGATTTTAGCCATCGATATCAAGATTACACGCGCGTTTCAAGATATTCAGGCTCCATGGCTGCAGATGATCATGATCGCAGTAAGCTATCTTGGGAACCAGCTTTTCCTTTTCATAGGGCTCATTGCCCTCACTGCCGCGCTTTTCTGGATACTGGGCCTGCGTTTGGAAGCAATTACCATAGTAGTTCTTTCTGCCACAAGTGCCGCCTTAGACTGGGCAATTAAGTTGATAGTGGCCCGCCCGCGCCCTACCGCAAGCCTGGTCGAGGTACTACAGACGGCCAGCGGATCAAGCTTTACCAGCGCTCATGTCATGTCCTACGTGGCATTCTGGGGCTTGCTGTTCTCTTTCGGCATTATCATCTTCAGGGGTCATTACTGGTGGCGTATCGCTCTGCTGATCATTTCCGCGTTGTTTGTGGTGCTGGTTGGTCCTTCGCGCGTCTACCTGGGCGTTCACTGGGCGAGCGATGTTTTAGGTTCCTATCTCCTGAGCGGAATATTGCTTGGCATCGCTTTGTGGATTTATTTGTATTTAAAGGGGAAGAATGTGCTTGCTTCGAGGAGCAAGATGGCTCGACGTCTGCAAAGATATGTGAGACGATGAAGTGGCTGAAATGCAACAAAATCATTTGGGTAGCGGAACATCCAGCGAGGGCCGATCATGAACTTTCACAAAATAAACCGACCATCCAGTAGGTGCCGATTTATCGCGCACAGCGCCGATTGATCGGCCCTCATAGGCATCAACCGAAGCCGGGAAGTCAGGCAGGAGGCCGGGCGATCCGTAGGGGCGAGGGTGGTGGATGAGAGGTGGGGTGCGGCATTTATTGCCTTTAAGGTCGCCCGTGGGTGGGGAGGCGATCGTGTTCCTCCAAGGTGGGAGCCAGGGGAACAGGACGCGGGCGACCATGAAGGCCCTCCCCGCCACTCCCCACCGCCCTCGCCCCTACGGATGGTGATGGGCTTTTCTGAGGTTGATGCCTATGAGGGCCGATCAATCGGCAATGTGCACGATAAATCGGCACCTACTGTGTATGGATTACGAACATCGTCACCCAGCGGCACCTGTTCAGTGGCCGTCGCAGCTGTCTTTGCGCCTCGCTTTTAACAAAAAAACTTACCTATGCCACTTCGATGAGCAGGCCAAGGGCACGAGCCTGGATCACGGCTTGTATGCGACCGTGGACCTGAAGTTTCGAGAAGATATTGCCTACATGACGTTTGACGGTATTGACCTCCACGACCAGCGCCTCTGCAATCCCCTGATTCGTGTACCCTTGCGCCACGAGACCGATCACCTCCCGTTCGCGTGCGCTCAGGGGATCCAAAAGAAGCAATCCTGGCTCAGGCTCGCCCCAGTTCCAATGTTGTCCTTCAAAGGGTCTTTCATGCGATGGAAACATAGTCCGCACTCGATCTTGAGCCGGCACTGGTTCTTGCAGTTGATGCTGGTTCTGAACGCCGGAGATTTCACGCTGATCTTCTGCGAATGGAGCAATGGCATGCATCCAGCTTAAAGGTCTGTGTGGCTGCCAACATTCTTGAGCCGGGGGACCGCCCGTTCTTGTCATACCTCCAGCGAAGAGCTGACTGAGCTGCGGCCGCGCGCGCAGAATCTCAGCGGGCAACTTCACTATCCAACTGAGGATCATCGATTCCTCGGGTATTGCTCCAGGGTGTGCCTGGGAGATGGACTCGATCAGATCGGCAGCCTGCTGCCATGCATGGGCCAGTAAGGCATGCTGTACTGCCGAGGCAGTGTGGCCGTGCTGCGCATACCAGTTACTAGCTCGCAAATGTAGCATGAGCACGTCTTCTCCGTTCTCCTGTTCCAGTCGCACGCGCAAGACCTCGGCAAAGAGGGCATGGTAGCGGTAGCAGCGATGAGGGACCAGAGGCACCACAAACATATTGCTACGCTCCAACTCTTCCAGCACCTGCTGGCTGTCCGTTCGCTCCAGCACGGCATCACATAACGATGCGGTGAGTTGCGAGAGAATCGAGGTGCGCAGGAGAAATGTGGAGACGGCGGGCTCTTGTTGCTGGAGCACTTCCTCGGTCACATAGTCCAGGATGTAGCTCAGTTCCGCTAGCTCTTCCAACACGCCAGCCAGGTCGGCGCGCCCGCGCAGCGAGAGGCCGACGAGGCGAAGGGCAGCCAGCCAACCCTCTGTCCGAGTAGTGATCTCCTGAAGCAGAGAACGCTCCAGCTTGAAGGGCACCATCTGGCGTAGCAAGGTTCCTGCCTCCTCCACTGTCGCGCACAACTGATCGATGCGCACTTCCTGCAACTGGCCTCGCACACGCCAGCGGGAGAGGGGCAGCGGTGGATCCTTGCGCGTTGCGAGCAGCACATGGATATGGGACGGTAGATGCTCCACGAGATACGCGAGTTGGCCGTGGATGGCAGGCTCACGAATCACCTGATACTCATCCAGGACCAGCACCCACGGGGACGACATCCGCGCGAGCCGGTTAATGAGAGCTATGAGCGCCTCCTCCAGGAATAGCTTTCCGGGGGCAGACAACAGCTGCAAAGCAAGCACGCCTATACCTGGCTCGCTTCTATCGAATGCAGTGAGCACATACTCCCAAAACCGCCGGGGCTGGTTATCATGCTCATCGAGCGTCACCCAGGCTACAGAGAAGTTATCCGGAGCATGAGACTGCACCCAGCTCGAGAGCAGGGTCGTCTTGCCGCACCCGGCCGGGGCTGAAACCAGCGTGAGTGGGCCAGTTAGCCCTACATCCAGGAGAGCAGTGAGGCGCGGACGTGGGATCAGTGGTGACGGACATGCCGGCGCATGGAACTTGGTGGAAAGTAGCTCATTATGTTCACAAATATAAACCTGGTTCATGATTCCTTTCCTTTCATTGGTCGCCTGCAGACAACCATTTCTGGAGAGCGATAATAACTTCAAAACACTTTAACGGTTGTCTCTACGCTTGTGGTCATATCAGGAAGAAAGCAGGGTGGTCTTGCCGAAGTCGACGGGAGCCGATACGAGGGTGAGGCTATAGTAGAAACTTGTCCTGAGCAGCAGGTCTGTCAAACGGGAACGCAGGATTAAGGCATGAGAGACAGAGGGAATGAAGAATTTGAAGGCCAGCAGCTGGTCGCGGGCAAGAAGGGACTCGTTCATGCTGGCCTCTCCTATCTAGATGGTTACATTGGTGGTCAGGTTCCATTACACTCTCTCATGATTACTTCACCTCTATTGTAGTATAAAACTCCGCAATTGTACATCCGTAATTTTACAGAGGAGTATTTTGAGTATCATTGGGTTGGGAGAAGAAACATACTACTCTGGTAGCACTATGCTGGACCGAGGGAGGAGAAAAAGCTGTACATTACAGATTATAATATGTTGTAGTATTAAAGCGTCACCTTTTTTTCAGCTGAAAACGTAATAAGGAAAGCATCTTTTTTCGAGGAAACAGGGAATGAAAGGAAGCAAGTATGGTAGCCGATCTGGAAAAATCACTCGGGCAGTCGCTCGGAACCGATTTTTATCTGATGGATGAGCTGTTGACTGAGGAGGAGCGCAACGTTCGGGATAAAGTCCGTGTCTTCTGCGACAAGGAGGTCATTCCCATCATCAACGACTACTGGGAACGAGCTGAGTTCCCCTTTGAACTCGTTCCCAAGATTGCAGCTCTCAACATCGCCGGAAACGATATCAAGGGTTATGGTTGCCCTGGTCTGAGCGCTGTTGCCTCTGGCCTTATCATGTTAGAGATGGCGCGTGGTGATGCCAGTGTCTGCACATTTTTCGGCGTCCACTCCGGGTTGGCGATGCACTCGATCTCGATGCTGGGCTCGGAAGAACAAAAACAGCGCTGGCTGCCAGCGATGGCACGCATGGAGAAGATCGGGGCTTTTGGTCTGACTGAGCCGAATCATGGCTCTGACGCGGTAGCGCTGGAGACCCGTGCGCAGCGCGATGGCAACGAGTACATCATAAACGGAGCCAAGCGCTGGATCGGTAATGCCTCCTTTGCCGATGTCACAGTTATCTGGGCGCGTGACGATGAAGGCAACGTGGGTGGCTTCCTCGTTGAGAAGGGGACACCGGGTTTCGAGCCAAAGGTTATGACAGGCAAAGTGTCCAAGCGCGCTGTGTGGCAGACGGATATTTCGCTCACCGATGTCCGTGTGCCAGCAGAGAACCGTCTCGCGCTTTCACGCAGCTTCAAGGATACCGCGCTCGTGCTTACAGCCACGCGCTCCGGTGTAGCCTGGGAGGCGGTTGGCCATGCTATCGCTGCCTATGAGATCGCGCTCACTTATGCAAAGGAGCGTATTCAGTTTGACAAGCCGCTCATCAGCTTTCAGATCATCCAGAATAAGCTTGCCATTATGCTTGCCAATGTGACGACCATGCAACTTCTCTGTCTGCGACTTGGCCAACTGCAGGAAGAGCATAAAATGACGGCCTCAATGGCTTCAATGGCGAAGATGAATAATGCCCGGCTTGCCCGTGAGGTTGTTGCTGATGCACGCGAAATGCTTGGCGGCAATGGGATTCTACTCGACTACCACATTGCTCGCCACCATGCTGATATTGAAGCGGTGTTCACCTACGAGGGTACCGATACCATCCAGTCGCTGATTGTTGGACGGGAGATTACGGGGAGACAGGCCTTCTCACCTCGCTAGGCTCACGGTTAATGGGAACTCGTTTGTACCGAGAAGACTATAAGAAAAAAAGGCATCAGCGTGTACGGGTAATTTTTGTCAGGCTGCGCGGCTGATCGGGATTCAGTCCTTTATACAGGGCCAGATAGTTAGCAAAGAGCTGACCAGGTATGATATAGGGTATTGGCGCGAGCAGTTCGGCAAGGCCGGCTCGCACATCTTTCGCCGGGTCATTCCTGCCCCCTGTTCCAAGCGTCGCAGGGGTAACTCCAATTGCCAACGCGGGCAGTTCGAGTCGAATGGATGTCGTTGCCAGTTCCTGCATGCGCTCATCCTCAGTCACCACCAGGCAATCTGCGCCGTTCTCACGCAGCCATTGGAGCAACTCAAGCGAATCGGCTGAGGTACGCCCTGGCGGCGCGAAGACGATGACGGGCAGGCCACGATCCACCAGCGCAGCAGGTCCATGTTTGAAATCGGCGGTAGAGAAGGGTGTCGAAACAACATAGCAGGTTTCTTCCAGTTTCAGGGCCGTCTCGCGAGCGGTAC
>VBHS01000060.1 GCA_005881295.1 Chloroflexota bacterium | reverse complement strand
GCCGTATGACTATTTTCCCCTGACCCGCCTTTACGCTCTTCATCAGCGTTTTGCTGCCCACCTTTACAATCACTACGTACGTTTCGCGCTGTGGGCGATACGCGTTGAAGTGTTCGTCGATCTCCACTGTAGTAACGTCTGGCGTTACACTGCAACTGATCGTCGTTTCGGCGAACGTGCCGCTTTGATAAGCGAGTGTAGAACCATCATCCTCGTATAGTGTATAGCTGGCCTCTCCATCGGTCGTCATGTAGCAGGTAAACGTCAATGGATCGGTTGGATATTGATCAACGTATTGCATTGCTGGTCCCGTGGGAAGGATGCTGTTACCACGAATGAGTAGTGGCCAGTTCCCCAGAGGGGCCTCGATGTCGCTCCAGCCTTCACCCGGGTATTCGTTACCATTCCAGAAATCGATCCATGTCCCTGCCGGGAGATAGACCCTGCGGCTGGTTGCGCCCTGTTCATATACTGGCGCTGAGAGTAGCCTTTCACCAACGAGGAACGCGTCCTCCACTTCACATGCCTGCTCGTCCCGTGCATAGTGGAAGTAGAGCGGGCGTATGATCGGCGCTCCACTACGTGTTGCCTGCTCGAAGAGGGTATACAGGTAAGGCATGAGGTGGTAGCGGGTTTCGATAGCCGTGCGATAGGCACTTTCAAAAGGTTCGCCAAAGGCCCAGGGCTCCTGGTCCACGTTGCCGATAGCATTGTGGTTGCGGCAGAACGGGAGGAGCGCTCCCAGCTGAGCATAACGCACAAGCAATTCACCGTTGGAGGAATCCCAGAAGCCGCCGATATCAATGCCGACGAAGGACACGCCACTCATAGCGATATTCAAGCACATAGTAATCGCCATCGGAATATGCGTCCAGTGACTGGTGTTATCTCCTGTCCATATCGCAGCGTAGCGCTGCACACCAGCTGTGCCGGAGCGTGTCAGAACAAATGGGCGCTGTCCTGGGTGCAGGCGCAGTAAGCCCTCGTACGTTGAACGTGCCATTTCCATGCCGTAGGCATTATGGAAAAACTTGTGCAGCGTCGGCCCTCCATCTGGCCCCGTGGGGTGGTCTCCATCACCAAGGTGAAGGACGTCATCGGCCATCGTGTTCGACTTTACCGGTGGCGAGAGTTTGGTCTGATCATCCAATCCCGGCATATCTGCCGGCGTGGGATTTTCCAATACCATCATATCCGTTAGTGCGGGTTCGTTCATATCATTCCAGAAGGCATCAACACCTTGATCGAGCAATATTTTATACAGATCTCCCCACCACTCGCGTACTTCGCTCCGCGAGTAATCGGGAAAGACGCAGGCTCCAGGCCACACGTTGCCGACGAAGATTGCTCCATTCACAAAGCGGCAGAAGTAGTCTTGCTCCATGCCTTGCTGGTAGACAAAGTAGTGCTCATCAATTTTCGTACCAGGATCGACAATGGTCACCAGGTGTAGACCCTGTTGATGGAGGTCGCGCGTCATCGTTTCAGGCTCGGGGAATGCCTCGCGATTCCAGGTAAAGTTGCGATAACCATCCATATAATCAATGTCGAGCCAGATGCCGTCGCAGGGATGGTAGCGAGCACGCATTTGCGAGGCTACCTGTTCTACCTGTTGCTGGGAGGCATAACTCCAGCGGCTCTGGTGATGCCCAATCGCCCAGCGCGGCGGGAGTGGCATGTGGCCGGTGAGTTCCGTGTATTGGCGCATCACATCCCGTGGCTTTGGCCCGACCAGGAAATAGACGACCAGGTTATCTCCTTCAATCGTCATTTGTACCGATGTCCTGTCTGTTTTCCCGATATCCATTTCAGTACGCCCTGTATGGTCGATCAATACGCCATAGGCGGTGCCCTCCGCGTTTGAAACCCCGAGGTAGAAGGGGATGGAGGTGTACATGTTCTCTGTCTTTGGATTATGTCCCTTGTGCGGGTCAATATTCCAGATTGGAAATGCCTGGCCGCGTTTATTCATCGAACCGGTGCGTTCGCCCAACCCGTAGACGCGTTCTTCGCTAGCGAGCGGGCGTTTCAACCGCAGAGATGAGTCAGAGAAGGCAAATCCCTGCAGGTATGGTTCAATAGTGCTGAGCGCCTGGGCCTGGCTGAGTGAACCTGTCCACTCTTCATCACCCCTGGCGACGATCCACGAGTGATAGGGCAGCGTTCCGGGACCTCCATCGGCAAGCTGGTAGCGAAGCAGGCTCGCGCTATTGTCTTGTAGGGCATGCAGTACCTGAGTTACTTCATTCCCACGGAGCAGGCGTACTCGGATGATCTCGCCACCTAGCAGCGCCCCTGAGAGAAGAAGATTGGCATCCTCTTTGGCCTGCCAGATATTTTCTCTTCCCTTTGCGCCCAGGTATTCTCGTTGTGTAACCTCAGTAAACAAAACTATCGCCTTTCTTTCTGCTTGAAAAACAAGCTTGTTCTTCTTAACCCGATAGATACGTTTTAAGGCAAATCTTCATGATTTCTCAACAGGATGTCAACCGCATTATCACCTGAAGATATTATTATACACGTGGGGGATGAAGAAATGTTCCAGGGAAGGATATCTTGGGGGAGATATCCAGTAGCTATATATGATCCTTTCTAGTATATAGCATGGAACATGTACCGCATGTTCGTTCTGCGGGAATCAACGCTTGTGGACAGAATGGGGTGCCTGAGTAAGTGCAATCAGGCGATTCTGGATGAAGCAGGAACTTAACCAGAGCCTCCCAGGCTCTGGTTAAAGAGAACGGCATATGTAGTAACTCAGCATGTGGACCCTTCCTAAAGGGAACAGCAGGGGGAGCAGCAATGCTCCCCCTGTTGCGTGTTAATCCTCACTGACGCCCATTTGCTCCAGGGCTCGTTTGAGATGAAGCAGTCCGAGGCGCATGCGAGCCTTGACGGTGCCAAGAGGAAGCTGGTATCCTTCGGCGACCTCCATGTGCGTCCAACCGTATACCTTTTCAATCAGTCAGAGAGCTATTGTCTTGAGCAAGCCTATTCTGCTACTATCTAGATCAAGGTGAGCGCGTAGCAGAAAGGAAAGAGCAATACCTCTATGAGCGATAATTTTCCTTGCTGGTATCCAGTACAAATTCGATTTCGCGATCTTGATCCACTAGCGCACGTGAATAATACCGTCTACTTAACCTATTTCGAGGAAGCAAGAAGTTACTATTTTGATAAGTTAAAGCCCTGGTTGGAGCAGTGGCCTTCTGGCGAGGAACATCAAGAAGTAGAAAGCATTGTCTCGCACCCCCCGCACAATCCGCGTATTCAGACACGAACCAGTGGGAGTCACTATGGGCTGCTGGTCAAAGAAGTTACCTGTACCTATATGTTGCCGTTGGTGCGTTCTGATACCGTAGAGGTTGGCGTGCGTGTTGTCCGAGTCGGGCGCACGAGCTTCAATATGGAACACCAGATACGCGACGTGAACGAGCCTGAGCGTATCTTTGCGACTGGCAAGACGGCCATGGTGTGGAGCAATTATCTCACCGGCCGCCCCTCTCCCGTTCCACCCTCGCTGCGCTTTGCCTTTGAACAGATGGAGGGGCGAGAGTTTCCAATGGTAGAGAGATAGCGTAGTAGTTGGTTGTGCTGTTGCTTTTTCACGAGTTTTTGGAACTTGTATAGCTATAAGCACGTATTCAAGGTGTGATATATTCTAAAAGAAGTTCTAAAAATAGAGGCAACAAACGGTTAAAAGTTAGAGAACCGTTATAGCAAGGGGCCCTGAACATGAAAATCGCGCATATCGCTCCCCCATGGTTAGCCATACCTCCTAAAAACTACGGAGGAACGGAGATCGTTATATACAACCTTGTTGAGGAACAGGTCGCGCGGGGACACCAGGTAACGTTATTTGCGCCCGGCAACACTAAAACCTCGGCAAAGCTCATCTCGTTTTTCCCAAAGCCTCTCATTGAAGAGGGCATACCATGGCATGGTCACCTCAAAGCCTACTACCATTTACATAAATCGGTCGAATATGTCAAGCAACACAAGTTTGATATCCTGCATACGCACCTCTCCTCAAGCTCGGACATGTATATCTTCCCCCTCACTGCTCCACTGGCCACACCGCATGTTACCACACTGCATAGCCGTTTTCCTTTTGACCGTATCCAATCCTGGATCGGCACGGCGGACGAGCTGTACATGGAGTGGGCGCCCTCACTGCCCATGGTTGCCATTAGCGAGAGCGCTCGTGAAGAGGTACCGTACCCCCTCAACTTTGTAGGAGTTGTCCACCATGGGCTGCCAATGCAACAATATATCCCAACCGCTAAGAGACGGGGGGATTTTTTTGTGTGGCTGGGACGGTTTGTCGCGGATAAAGGGACGCACCTGGCGATTGAGGCAGCGAAGCGAGCCGGGGTAAAGATTGTGCTTGCCGGTACCATCGATCGTCACCAACATGAATCGGTCGGCTACTTCAATGATATGATCAAGCCGATGATTGATAATGATCAGGTGAAGTACGTCGGGCCAGTCAATATGAAAGAGAAGATCAGGTTGCTCAGCCGCGCTCAGGGCTTTCTGAATCCCATTCAATGGGAGGAGCCGTTCGGTATGGTGATGATCGAGGCAATGGCATTGGGTTGTCCTGTCATTTCTTTCGCGCGTGGAGCTGCATCGGAGATTGTCGTCCATCGTAAAACAGGTTTCCTGGTACAGAACGTCAATGAAATGGTGCGTTTCATTCCTCGCATCGATGAGATCGACCGGGAAGTCGTGCGTCAGTATGTAGAGCGCAATTTCTCGGTCCGAGTCATGTCTGAGAAGTACGTGAAAATCTATAGCCAGGTGATCAAGACGGCGAAATGCGTGCCGGATCGTCCGTATTCGAACGGCACAATGGGCAAGTCAGGCAAACCACAACCCACAACATCCGTTATCAAAAAAGCCGGGCCTGCTCAGGTTGCTGCGCCTGCGAAGGCAGAGAAGGAAGTGAATGCAAGGAGCTGACGCGCCTGTAGAGCTCCTGGCATATCTCGGGAGAATGGACCTGGAAGGGACAGTGGCAAAAGGCAAAGATGGTCACGCCCTGTTGTAACCATCGAGCCATGTGCTGCGCCCAGAAATCGAGCAGCGGTTCGTTTACCTCCATGCGTGGATGGCCGATGTAGCGTACAAAGGCGAAGTCCGCCGTGGCAACCACTTCAACGGGTAAATCGGGCTTGTGTTCGCGTGCCTGGAGCACCTGTTTCTCTTCAAGAGAACCGATTCTGATCGACCGGCTATCCATGATCACTCGTCCTACATTATGCCGTCGCAACAGCGTATTCAGTTCATTTGTATATGGCTCCGTGAAAAATTTCGGGTGTCGTACTTCGACCGCTAGCCGCAGTCCTCGTGGCCATAAATCCAGGAAAGCCTGGAGCTGTGTCATTTGCGCTGGCGAAAAGCCGGGAGGGAGCTGGAGAAACATGGGTCCAAGCCGCTCGGCTAGCCC
>VBHS01000059.1 GCA_005881295.1 Chloroflexota bacterium | reverse complement strand
CCGTATGATGTGCCGGCGAACGAATTTATGACCATGAGTGGCGCTAAGGCCTCCAGCAGTCGAGGTAATGTTATCTGGACGCGCGACGTCTTAGACCAGTATAATGCGGACACGCTCCGCTACTATCTCTCGGCCACAGCACCCGAGGGACGCGATACTGACTTCACGTTTGATGAGCTGATTCGGCGCAACAACGATGAACTCGTGGCCAACTATGGAAATGCTGTCCACCGCACTCTTACCTTCCTGCAGAGCAAGTTTGGAGGAGTTGTACCCTACCCCCAAACACTGCGAGAAGCAGACCGGGAGATATTAGCGGAGGTAGACGGTGGTTTCTCTGTGGTGGGACACAATATTGCCAATTGTCACTTCAAGGATGGCTTGAACGCGGCAATGGCGGTGACGCGAGCTGCGAACCGCTACCTGGATGAGCAGGCCCCGTGGAAACAGATCAAAGTTGATCGCGATGCTGCGGGGACAACGCTTTATGTGATGCTGCAAGTCATCAGCGGCTTACGAGTGATGTTCAGCCCATACCTGCCTTTCTCTTCACAGAAGCTGCACCATTTGCTGGGCTTTGAGGGCGATGTAAGCGCTGGCAGCTGGAGGTCTTCTGAAGTACCCGCAGGTACGACGCTGCCAGTTCCTTCACCACTCTTCCCCAAACTGGAAGAGTTGGCCAGCGTGTAGTCGAAAGGGTAAGATAGTGACACGATGAACTATCTTACCTTTGAGGCAAAAATTTCCATTTCAGGGAGTTGAACGGAGCCTCTTACCCATAAAAATGGCTATTTCATGTTCAACAGGGCCAGGAGGATAGTAGTGCTGGTTGATGCTCCAGACTTCCAAACCATTGCGTAAGTAAAATTGAATGGCAGGGTAATTCACATTCTGCGTCTCCAGCAGGATAGCCCAGCAGCCATGATTACGCGCCCAGTCCGACGCGCAGTTCAGAAGTAATGAGCCGATGCCGTAGCGACGAAATTGGCGTCCAACGATGATATTCTCGATACGGGTCAGTGAGCGCCATACCTCTACATTGAGTAATATCACCCCTGCCAACTGTTCGTTAGCGAGGGCTACATATCCGCCATCAACATTGCACAGCCTGGCTTCGACGTCAGCTGGCGTTCCTTCAAACTCACGATAGCTTTTATAGAGAGGTGGATCAACAGGTGTCTCCACCAATTCGAAAGAGAGTGTTTGTTTTGCCAGGGAGAGAGAACCGGTACCTGTAGTTGGCGTTAACCGCCCCCGTACATTAAGGGTATAGATCCGATCAGTTTCAAAGCTGTAGTCGAGTTCGTGCAATGCTTGCGCATCTTCTAGAAGCACAGCCCGTACATCAATGTGGGGAGATTCTGCGTCCATACCTTTACCATGATCTGACCCCATGGGGCCACCAGGTTGATCCTCCTTACGAGAGGGGAAATTGAAACCCTACCGCTTCTGAACCCAGGCACGCAGCGCCAACGACGCCAGAAAAGTCGCCAAGCCTGGCTTTGATAATTTTTGTTTGTAGCGCAGGTGCAGATAAAGCTGTATTACGAGCGCGGTAGACGGCCCGTTCAAATAACAGGTCGATCGCCTCGATAACACCTCCGCCAAGAATAATAGCCTGGGGATTATAAAAGTTCATGACGGAACCTAGCCCATAACCGAGGTAATCAGCAGCCTCAGTGACGATCTCTATGACAAGGCTATCGCCCTGAGCAATAGCGTTAGCGAGTAATCCTGAACGGATGATCGTTTCACCTTCTCTCAGTTGGAGCGCTGCATCAGTAGCCAGTATCGAGGAACGCCCATGATGAATTTCTGCCATAATTGCTTTGGTAATAGCGGTACGTGAAGCGTAGGCCTCGAGGCAACCCCGGGCACCACAGCCGCAGATACGACCACCCGCCTGGATGACAATATGGCCAACCTCGCCGGCTGTACCGGACAGCCCTGGATACAGACGTCCATTCTGCACGATGCCGGAACCTATACCGGTACCAACAAAGAGACAGACGAAGTTGTTGAAACCTTGTCCTGATCCGTAGATATGTTCTCCCAGCGCTGCTACCTCAACGTCGTTGCCAACGCGAACAGGTTTGCCGAATTGTCTGCCGAGAATGTCGGCCAGTTGCATATTTTTGACGCCCAGGTTTGGAGCATCGACGACTACGCCGGCTTTGCGGTCAATCTGCCCTGCCGCACCAACGCCGACAGTGACGATGGACGCATCCTGAGGAAGGTTTGCAGCACTGAGGGCCGCTTGCGTCAGTTCAATAGTACGTTTTGCTACGAAATCCTGTCCCTTCTCAGCACGAGTACGTTTACGGACTGAAGCAATGATTTCCCCAGTTGTTATGTCAACAACAGCGGCGAGGATCTTCGTACCCCCAAGGTCAATACCAATAGCATAGGTTTTTTGTTTCGGCATACTTCTACTCACTTCGTTATGTTACTATTCACTTTTCCGAAAAGGTAAGCTCAGACCAGGTTGGACATCGAGATCAAGACCACTCTGCTCTCCCTGACAGAGATGAAAGTAAGCGGCGCTGGCGATCATGGCGGCATTATCAGTACAGAACTCGACCGGTGGATAACTAAGGCGTATTCTGAGCGGGAGAAGTTCCTGCTCAAGCCTTGCACGAAGACTGAGGTTAGCAGCGACTCCACCAGCTAAGACGACCTGCTTCACATGATATTCCTGTGCAGCAAGGCGCGTTTTGACTGCCAGCACATCGACAACAGCTTCCTGAAAACTGGCGGCTAACAAGGCTACATTAGTGGACCCTTTCTGCGCTGCTTGCATACCTATATGAGTGTACTGACTACGCTGTCTGTTTACAGTGCCCGAGTTCTTTCCAGCTTCATAAGTCTTAGGAGGAGACTGGTTAGCAGTTGCGCCTTCAGCAAGGTGAAGCATAGCGGTTTTCAGGCCACTAAAGCTAAAATCATAGGTGCCGCGGAGCCAGGCGCGCGGGAGTCGATAGGCAGAACGAGCTAGCTCAACGGGCTTCTTTTGCTGCAATAATTCCTCTTCGGCGCGCAGGGCAGCCTTCTCAATGGATGGACCACCGGGATACTCAAGCCCCAGGACGCGCGCTACCTTGTCAAAGGCCTCTCCTGCAGCATCATCGCGTGTCCGCCCAAGCAATTCGTACTGTCCATGACCCTTAACGAGCACGAGTTCGCTGTGCGCTCCAGAAACGACGAGGCAAATTAAAGGGAACATGGGGTCACCTTCATTGAAATCCCAGGGGGCGCCAGCTGAATCTTTTTCGGGCGGGAGTGTGCCTTTACGCAGCCAATTGGCGTAGATATGTGCTTCAAGGTGATTCACGCCAACAAAGGGCAGGTTTTTTGCCAGTGCAAGAGCCTTTCCCACGGTTAAACCTACCAGTAACGATCCGGCGAGTCCTGGACCAAAAGTTGCTCCAACGGCGTCAATTTCCTCCCACGAGCAGGCAGCATTATCCAGCGCTGTTTCAATGACAGGGATAATGGATGAGAGTTGCTGACGCGAGGCAACCTCAGGTACAACCCCGCCATACCGATTATGAATCTCGATCTGGGAGGCTACGACGTTTGAGAGCAAGTAGCGGCCGTCTTTGACAATGGCCGCTCCCGTTTCATCACACGAACTTTCGATTCCAAGTACAAGCATAGTATGGTTCCATGTTGCCTGTTAAGAGATAAGGTTCAAAACAGGCGTTATTGTGCTTCAAGCTTCCTCATCAACTTCGCCTTCATATCCTGAAAGCGCAGTTTATAACTTGTTGAGTTAATTTCGTCGGTCCACATAATCAAGGCATCTTCCTGGTTGTCACTATAATAGCGATGGCGCAGTCCTGCCTCACGAAAGCCATATTTGCGGTAGAGATTTTGCGCGCTATAGTTTGAGACGCGCACTTCCAATGTCACCCACTTAGCACCAATGGAATAGGCTATATCGATAAGGCTTACCAGCATAAATTCGCCTAACCCCAAACGGCGATAGTCTGGATGCATAGCAATGGTAGTGATGTGGGCTTCATCCACCATCAGCCATAAACCTGAGAAGCCGATGATTGAGGCCAGGTCTGGGGTTGGAACAGTGGCGGAGGGACGACCGGGCAAGAGCGATAGCGGGAACATGCGACGAGGTTTTTCAACTTCCTGGGCCGGTACTGTTGCACGCTCTTCAACAATCTTTCTATCGCGCAGCACAATATAATGCGCCCATCGATTATCCTGCAACTCCTTACGATAAGCACTGGGAGGCCAGGTTGAAGGATAGGCTAAGCGCTCGATTTCGATGACGCGAGGCACGTCTGACATCGTCATACGCTCAATGACGTAACGCACCCTCTTCCCTTTCTGTCTCACTTGGTCCTGTCGGACTGTGACCTGGCGGTCTTTTTGATATTCCGCCAAGCAGCGGTTGTTTACGTGTACTGGTTGTAATCGAAGGACGCCGTAGATACAGCGGTTCGAGTCGCATTGGGTTATCTTCTTTGCCATCATGTAGACGTTGCAGAGCCAGCATCGCCAGCACTGAAGCCTTCCTGGTTGACTGAAGGCTGTTGACGAAGGCACACTCTTCTTGCATGTGCGCAAACAATGCCTGGCGGGACGCAGGGCTTATTTCACCGCAATAGAGAAACACTGGTAATTCCCGCTTGCCAGGTACACCAAACCAGGTACCGGCCTGTTCCTGGAGATAGCTGGCTAGCTGTTGTGGCGACAACAGGAGATAATCACTGAGCTGGTACATAGAGTAGATAATGTCGCCGTTACTGTTACTGGTCTTATCAAATGTATAACAAGCGGCATAAAGTTCAGAACGTCCTGCTTCGATAATTGAACAGATTGGGCCGTGCCAATGTTGTTGTTGAGCGGCAATGATATCCAGGGTACTGACGCCTACGATGGGTTTTTGCAAGGAAAAAGCCAGGGCTTTGGCGGCTGATACTGCTACACGCACGCCATTAAACGAGCCAGGACCAGTAGCAACTGCCACAACATCAATTTCTTGCATGGTTTTATTACATTCAACAACGATGCGCTGAATGCGATCCAATAACTCTACACTATGGTTATTTCCCACGTGCCAGGTATATTCGCCAAGCAGTTCATCCTCCGTGCAGATGGCAAGGCTAGCCTGGCGAGTTGAGGTGTCAAGTGCTAGTAGTAGCATATGTATTTTTCTGGAATTGCTGCAACAGTTCGCAGTAACGAAGCCCTGTCGCAGTTAAGACTAGTCCACGCTTGGTCTCACTCATCATTTTCAGACGAATACGCAGATGTTCTTTTGGCCAGAGCAGATCGGCCTTATCTGCCCATTCAATTACGCAGACCCCGGAACTAAAGAAGTAGTCCTCGAAACCGAGATCTATTATCTCTTCAGGGTTTTCTAACCGATACAGGTCAAAGTGATAGAGGGGTGGACCTATACGTTGCTGCGATGAGGTTTGCTGCGGTAAAGTGTTCTGCCTGGGCTCCATGATGGGGACTGGTTGTCCCTGGTACTCTTTGAGTAAGGTGAAGGTCGGGCTACTGACAATTTCAGTGATACCCATTCCCCTGGCTAATCCCTGCGTAAAGGTTGTCTTCCCTGTTCCCAGTTGTCCATCAAGCAAAATCAGTTCTCCACCGTGCAATAATTCGCCTAACCGCATTCCCAGACGCTGCGTCTGAGCAGAACTATGACTTATGATGTCGAGTGTACTCGTCGCTTCTTGCTGAGACC
>VBHS01000330.1 GCA_005881295.1 Chloroflexota bacterium | reverse complement strand
CACCCCCAGTTCCTGGATCACCTGCTGAACCGGCACTATGGTAAAAAAGGAACAGGGTCTTAGATAGCAACGAGTGAGGAAGCCAGGAAACAGCATACCACTTTCTTTCCTTCTTCCCTCTCGTGCTAATGGAAAGGCCAGGTACAATGGGGATTGTACCTGGCCTTTCCATTTTTTAGCTATAAGGGTAACTAGGACCTCTCCAGGAGTTCCAAAAGTACTCCATTGGTTCCCCTGGGATGAAGAAAGATAGCGCGCCCTTCGGCTGCAATGCGCGGCTGCTTATCCAGCACCGGCGCCCCTTTCTCCTGCATTTCTGCCAGCGCCGCATCGATACTTTCCACTTCCAGGCAAACGTGATGCAAGCCCTCCCCGCGTTTCTCTAAGAATTTTGTCAGGCTGGAATCGGGCGTAGTTGGCTCGATAAGCTCGATCTCACTTCCACCTGGGCCGCCCAGAGGGAGAAAGGCTATTCGCACCTGCTCGCCAGGCACCTCCTTTATCTCACCAGGAGTGATACCCAACGTATCGCGATAGAAAACCAGCGCCTGCTCGATGTCCCGCACAATGATGGCAATGTGGTCAATGCGTTTTGGCATGTATTGCTCTCTCCACCTGGCTCTTTACGTTCCTCGCCATCTATCTATTTTCTACGAAGCGCGTGGCGCTTCGTCCTTCTGGCAGCCTGCGAGGTGAAAATCTGTTTGGCGCAGTAAATGCGGAATGATCGCAAACAGACCCAGGCTCAATTGAATAGAACTCGTGATGGTGCGCATCGCCATCAATGAGCCAATGCGCGTCTCTTCACTGTAATGGAGCAAATCTGCCATCTGCTCAAATTCTGCCTGGGTCAACACCTCGTATGTCAAATCTGGCTTAACAAGGATGCTCAAATCGAGATCGACGTAGGATAAGCGCTCAATTTCAATCGTGGCGGGTTGAATGATGGTCGCATAGGTATATTTCAGTACACGGTCATCATAAAAGGCACTGAATGTGTACCAGCGTTGCGGCCAGTAAAATTGTATACAGTTGTAGCGAAGCGGGCGTGGGTTTGTTGACCAGTGCATAAGTGTTCCAGCAGGCATCCAGAGGCGTAAACAGTCACTTGATACTGCTGCCAATGGCTCATCACTCACCTGCGTGTTCTGATCTAACCTGTAGGCTTGCCAGGACCCACGCACTATCTGGTCATAACTGCGACTCTCCACCTGAAAGTCCGGTTGCATGATTGATCTCCCTTCCATCAGACCTCATAGTACGCAAATTTCTTGCTATCGTCAAGCCTGGAAACAAAGAGCCCCAGGGCTTTTCGGGGACATGTATGCTTTCCTCACTAAACAACTCTCTATTACTTACGAAAAAAGTGTGATACATCTCACTGTCACAGGCTCATGTTGTACAATGGTGTTTAGTGAGATGATAGAAGGAAACCAGAATCAGGGTTTATATGCGCTGTCCAAACTGTCAAACCATTAATCCACCAACAGCTAAATTCTGCCTTGAATGTGGCAGGCGTTTCGGTGTCTGTCCAAATTGCGGTACCGTCAACGTGCCGACAGCAAAATACTGTATCGAATGTGGCACTGCCTTGTTACCAAAAGAGACTGACGAGCATACTCAGCAATTGCTGCTGCAGGCTAATGGTCACACACGTCCACTTCCCACCATCATGTCGCAACCGCCAGAGGAACGACGTGTCGTTACCGTTATGTTCGCTGATATAACCGGCTCAACTCCGTTGGCGGACCACCTCGATCCCGAAGATATGCGAGCCATCCTCAGTGGGTACTTTAACTTGATGACGGAACAGATTCGTAAACATGGCGGTACAGTTGAGAAATATATCGGTGACGCGGTCATGGCGGTGTTTGGAGTGCCGTTCGCGCACGAGGACGATCCTGACCGCGCTATACGAGCGGCCATCGACATGCAGGCGGCTCTTGCGCGCTTTAATGAGCAGCGGCTGGCTCAAGATCCAGAGGCAACACGTCTCCAGATGCGTATCGGCATCAACACGGGTGAGGTCGCTGCTACCAGTAACGCTCAAGATAACAGAGGCGATTTTCTTATCACGGGTGACGCGGTCAACGTCGCCGCGCGGTTACAATCAGTTGCTACCCCTGACACCATCCTTGTAGGCGAGCGCACGTATCTCTCGACGAGAAACGTGTTTGATTTCCGTGCGTTAGCGCCCTTGAGACTCAAAGGGAAAACTGATCCAATTACCGCCTGGGTCGTAATCGGACAGCAAAACAATACATCCACCATCGCGCAACACCCGCGCGGACTCGATGGACTGGAAGCGCGCCTGGTTGGACGTACACTGGAACTCGCGCTGATGCACGCAACGTATGCACGTGTCCAGGCGGAACACCGCCCGCACTTAATTACTTTGCTTGGTGTACCTGGTATCGGTAAGTCTCGATTAGTACGCGAATTTCTCCAGAGCGAAGAGGAAACATCCAAATGCACCACCTGTGAGGATAGGCTGGTCGCTCCTCGCATCTTGCAAGGACGTTGCCCACCATATGGTGAAGGCGTAACATACAGACCCCTGGTTGAGATACTCAATTCCTTGCTGAATGTGCGCAAAGACGAAACATATGAGACGTTAGAAAGCCGGTTTGAAGATTTTGTACGCAAAACGTTGATTGCCGCTAAAAGCGCTGAAGATCCTGTAGAGGTAGCCTATGCGATCATTCGCAGTGTCGGCAGAAGAACTGGCGACACAATGCTTGCACAGAACTATCCGGATCAACTCGAGAGAGAGCGTCTTCATGGCAGTAGCACGCTGGCTAAAAATACAGATCAGAGCGGTCCGCATATGGCCTTGATGCGTGCCTGGCGTATCTTCCTGGAAGCGCTGGCTCAGCAACAGCCGCTGATTATTATCATTGACGACCTCCAATGGGCTGATGAAGCGCTGCTTGACCTGCTAGAGTACTTAACGGACCGTATCACCGACGTGCCCATACTGTTCCTCTGTCCCGCTCGTCCAGATTTATTCGATCGACGGCGTGAGTGGGGCGGCGGCCGGCGCAACTTTACGACTATTGTCCTGGAATCGCTTTCAAGAGAGGAAAGTAGTGACCTGGTTAATGAACTCCTCAAAACAGAAGAGATTCCCGGCGTGCTGCGCTACACTATCCTCAACCGGGCGGAGGGCAATCCCTTTTTCGTCGAAGAGATCGTACGCATGCTTATAGACCAGAAAGTGCTCGTCAAAGAAGACGGTAGCTGGCGTATTGGCACGCAGAATGAGGGGATACTCAGCGAGTTAGCCAGTCCCTCTGCGCCTCCCGATGATACGCTGATAGACCTGCACTACGTTTTTCCTCTGCCTCGTGTGCCAGATACGATTCAAGGAGTGCTCGCGGCCCGCGTTGATTTGCTCAGCCCCATAGAAAAGCGCGTCCTGCAACATGCCTGTATTATAGGTCGTACCTTCTGGCTTTCGGCGCTTATTGAACTTGCCTCGGACCTTCCTGCCAATATCATCTTTGAAACGCTTGACCAGTTAGTACAGCGCGACTTTGTCGAAGTGGCAGAGAAACAGGCACGCAGCCCGGTCGAGAACGACCAGGTGTTTACTATTAAGCACATTTTGATCCGAGACGTGGTCTACAACAACATCCCGCGCATGCGCCGCTCCCAGGAACACGCGCAACTGGCCATCTGGCTGGAAGAAAAGGCACATGGCCATGTCGAGGCATTCGTCGAGCTGCTGGCCTATCACTATCAACAAGCTTTGTCAACGTGGTCGGCAGGTATCGTACCAGGCATGGTTGCTAACCATGATTCGCAAGGACCGGCCGCCAGCGCCGCACGCCTGACGAGGTCAGAGCTACGCAGCCGAGTAATCACCTATACTGTGATGGCAGGCGATCAAGCTCTTCACAGCTATTTCACCATCCGTGCCATCCAGGCATACAGCGAAGCATTAGAGTTACTGATCGATAGTAACGCGGATTCACAGTCCATCGCCGCAATGCATGAGAAGTTGGGAGGAGCCTATACCCAACGAGGGAACCTGGATGAGGCCTGGCAGGAGTATCGCCGGGCGCTCCAACTGGTGACGGCGGAAGGGCAAGAAGATAGCGATCACTTGCTCCACCTGTACAATCACCTATCAGAACTGGGGACACGCTGGCTCGGTTATTTCAATACCAACCCCAGTTTACAGGATACACATACATACATAGAGGCGGGACTGAAGCTGTTAGAGGGAAAGCCGATCAGTGGCCAAAACGCTGAATTCCTGACATACCAGGCATTCTGGTATGTGCGTAATCAATTGGAATCCACCGACACGCAGGAGAGAGCAAGATTTGCTGATTTAGCCCTCCACAGCGGCAATGAGGCGTTGCGCATTGCTGAAGAACTGAACGATACCGGTGCGATCTGGCTAACACTAGACGCACTGGCCTATGTCTACACCAAGCAGCACAGGTACCAGGATGCCCACAAGATACACCATTATCGCGAGAAATTTGCCGACAAGGTAAAGAGTCGTGTAGAACTCAATGATCTTTACTACTCGCTGGGTTGGACGCATGAAGCAGTGAGCGACTATCCTACAGCCTTGAAGTGGTTCGGTTATTCGTGGCGAGTTGCCCAGAGCATGGAGAGTCCATCGATGCTGCTAAGTTGCTTGATTGGCCGTATGCTTGCCTGGCAACGCTGGAATCGTTGGGATGAGGCGCAGCAAGCGGCAAAGAGCATATTGCAAATGGTCGAACAATATCAGCTGATCGAACCGTGGCAACTTGAGGCTCTCGAGACGCTGACGCTCATCGCTTATGCCACCGGACAAGAGGAAGAAGGTGATAGTTACCTTCGCCAGTACAAACGCATCCTGGAACGATACTGCACAGCGGCCGATATCGCACCAACCATGCCCCTTGTTCACCTGGTGCGTGAAGACTGGACACGCGCCATGGCGGAATATCGCGAGCAATTAGAACGCAGTGAGCCATTCCCTTCACCTAATGTGCTGGCCTTGCTGGCGGAACTTGAAGTCATAACGGGCGAAAGTATCGAGGTGCAGCAAGCGAGTTGTGCAAAAGCTATCACCGCCACCGAACAATCCGGTACACGCAGAAGCCTGACTATTGCCCTGCGTGCACGTGGCAGGATGCACCTGGAGCAGCATCACTGGAAGCAGGCTGAAGAAGATCTGAAGCAGTCCCTCCAGTATGCAAAAGACCTCGATCTCCCGTGGGATAGGGGCAAGGGTCTTTATTGCCTGGGGCTACTCTACCGTCGTCGTGCTGATGTACGCGGTAAAAGCAGGCCAAACGAACGCAAAGCCGACCTTGGCCGTGCCCAGTTCCATTTTGAGAAGGCGCTCGGCTTTTTCGAGTCACTGAACGCGGTACACGATGTCGAGCGCGCTCGCCTGGCCCTGGCACAGGATCATTGGGCACCTGTGTAAAAGCAGCGACGGGCAGCGCCACAGGAAAAAGACTTACGCCTGCGATATCTGCGCAAATGAACCATCCTGCGGCGCCCCTCCCTTGGGGGCACCCTGTGTTGAAACTACAATAGAGGTGACCAGACGCGTGTCATCAGGG
>VBHS01000329.1 GCA_005881295.1 Chloroflexota bacterium | reverse complement strand
CCAAGGTCCTGCATCAAGTTGCGAATCTGTATGACGCGCTCGATATCACTGTCAGAGTAGAGACGGGGACTGTGAGGACTATTGCCTTTGCGGGCAGGAGAGATCAATCCCAGTCGCTCGTAGTGGCGCAAAGTCTGTTCGTGCACTTCTGCTTTTTCCGCCGCCACACTGATGATGTACCATGCACCATCGCCTTTCTCTGGCACAATGTATCCCTCCTTTCTACGAGTAGGACTCGACATGTCGGGTACGCGCCAATTTCTCAAAGAGCGAACGCTCTTCACTGGAGAGGCGCGTTGGGAGACGTACCTGGACACGAGCATAGAGATTGCCGCTGCCATCACCGCGCAGACGTGGCATGCCCTTTCCGGCCAGGCGGAACAGGCGACGGTTCTGCGTCTCCGGCGGAATGGTGAGCGCGAGTTTCCGTCCATCTGGCGTAGGCACGGGAACCTCACCACCCAGCATCATGGTGACCAGGTCTACATCCACGTCGGCATAGAGATCATCACCCCTGCGCTCAAACATAGGGTCGGGTTTGACGCTGATGATCAGGTAGAGATCGCCGCGCGGCCCTCCACCGATGCCTGGCTGTCCTTCGCCAGCAACGCGAATCCTGGAGCCGTTGTCCACGCCAGCATTTATCTTGACCTGGATGCGTTTATTGCGGGGTATCATACCCTGGCCACCACAGTTCGTACATGGCCTATTACCAATTTCGCCCGTTCCTTTGCAGATCGGGCAGACCTCAGTTGTCTGAATATTGAAGGTGCGCATACCTCCAGAAAACGCTTCCTGGAGCGTCACCTCGACGGGTTGTTCGATGTTATCGCCTGTACGGCGGCGCAGGTCTTCTCGTGGGCCTCGCGTGCCCATTCCAGGCGCTGCAGCGCCAGAACGACCGAAAAGAGCCTCGAAGAAGTCGGAGAAACCAGCGCCCCCGGCATCAAAATCGAAGGGGGTCGATGAGGTGCGACCGCCATAGGTATAGGTGCGCCTGCCGGCACCAGAGGGGGGACCAAACTGTTCCTGCCAATTCGGGCCGAGCGTGTCATATTTTCTCCGTTTGTCAGGATCAGAGAGGACCTCGTAGGCTTCGTTAATTTCCTTGAACCTGAGTTCAGCCTTTTTGTCACCGGGGTTGACATCGGGGTGATATTTGCGCGCCAGCTTACGAAAGGCCTTTTTGATTTCGTCCGCATTGGCTCCCCGCGAGACATTGAGTATTTTGTAATAATCTTTGTAATCCATAGCCTGGCCCAGCCCTTTGTTTTTATATGCCATCAAGGCGTTCGAACACTGCTACAATTCTTCTTGTTTGTTGCCCATGCTGACTTTGACGCGGGCCGGACGGAGCGTCTCATCACCGAGTGTGTAACCTTTGAGCACTTCCTCGACAATGGTTCCCTCGGGTTTGTCGCTATCCTCGATAGCCTCTATCGCTTCATGGACGTAGGGATTGAAGGGTTCACCAACGGTAGGTACGGTCGACAATCCTTCACCGCGCATTACTTCGTTCATTTGCCATTGGAACATACGCAGTGCCTGCTGCAGATCTTGACGGCTCAACGTGTCCTGGTAGACCAACGCTCGATCGACGTTGTCCATGACCCCTAGCAATTTATGGAGAAGTTGCTTCTTCTGCTGTTGCACACGGTCGACCAGCACACGTTCCTGGCGTTTGCGGTAGTTATCCATTTCGGCGCGCTCGCGCACATATTTATGCCAATTATCGCTTGCTTCCTGGCGTGCCTGCGCAAGCTGTGACTCTAGCTCGGCGATGCGAGCTGCTTCTGGCGAGCTGACCTGTTCCGCTTGTTCTGTCTGTTCTGTCTGTGGTATTTCCCGGGCATCTTCCATTATCGTTAATAGCTCCTTATCGACGTTTTTGTAATGTATATCAGAGTGCTGACCGGGCATGATATTTACTATGTTGCCCTTCAACACGTCTTGAAGGTCGCGTTCTATAACAGGATTTATTGCTTTTACATTATAGATTTTGAGTCGGTATCTGTCAAGTTTTTGGAAGGAAGCTAGACATTTGGAGAGATGGCTTCCCGTGAGAGGACTTGAGAGGGTCCGGCCTGTCACCCTGAGCGCGAGCTTTGGATCTGGCGAGACGGCCGCAGAGATCCAAAGCTCGCGCTCAGGATGACAGGCCTGATCTCCAAATGTCTGAAGGATGGGAGGATGGACCCCATGCGACACATTTTTGGATAAATCTCTCCGAAATTGCGACACAATTTTTTGGGAACGGATGAGTTCCCGGCTGATCCTGGCTGGAAGCTCAGGCAGACTTTTACAAGGTGCGCATTGGTGCCATGTTATACGGTAATATTCTTTACATTGCATGTAAAAAGGGCATTGTTCTTCTTTGAGAAGTCATGAACATGGAACCTGAATAGCTACTAATGGTTCAAGTGAACTATCAGCGCGATAAAATAAATATGGCTGAAGAAAGGAAGGAAATTATGCGTAAGAGTCGCCATATTTATAGCCGCATCGTCTTACTTATCCTATTTCTATTAGCAGTGATCCTCCTAGCTGTACATTTCTGGCCTACCAGCAAGCGGAGTGAGTTCACGAATGCATGTGCTGCCACAGCGGAGCCGCAGAGAACAGGAGCGACCACCACAACTGCGCAGGCATCCCCGCCGCTCTATCTCGGCCTTGACGCCTATCGCCACCTGGATAAACTTTCGTACCTGGAAGTGGGAGACCGGGTTGAGGGTGCATCTACGGCTGATCCTGGTGGCAGCAATGCCGATAATACGCACGTGGTGCGTGTCTTGCCAGATGGTGAGCATGTTCTCTTCGATCAGTCGGGGCCGGGCATCATGACATTTATGCGCATGCAGGAGAACTATGGCGGACCCTGGAATCTCTCGTTGGATGGACATTTCAGCACGACCGTGAACACGAGTGATCTTGGACAAACGAATCCGGTCAGCGATCCCGCGAGCACCTTCCCCTACCCGCTTTCCCTGAATCCTCGGCAGAGCCAGGGTAGTAGCATCTTGGCAACATCCATTCCGTTTCAGCAGAGCATGCAGTGGACATCGCAGCATGCCAACGGCAACTTCTACGCGCTCTATCGGAAACTACCCTATGGGAGCACGCTTCACACCTGGAACGGACAGGAGCCGGTGAACGACGTTGTTAGGCTTCTGCGCTGCGCCGGGAGTGATATTGCGCCTCAATCGATCTCTCAACGGCAGGGCAACCTTACACTTGCAGCTCATAGGGAAACACCTGTGGTGACGCTCAATGGTCCCGCTCAGATTCGCGCGTTGGAGTTTCAGGTATCTCCACAGGAAATGGTGGGTTTTGGCAACGCGCGCCTGTTGATCTATTGGGATGGTGAAACGCATCCAAGCGTCAATGCGCCCATCAAATTCCTGGCGGGAGACGGCGCGGGCATCTATTTTCCGGGGAATCGCCAGTTGGTGCAAGGTTGGATTGCTGGCATGAGTCAGGATCAAACAGGAGCGATGGACGTTCATCTCTACTGGCCGATGCCCTTTTCCTCGCGCGCTCGCATCGCTATTCTGACCGATTCTCCCCTCAAGGGTATTCGTTGGAGTGTGCGCTACGAGCCCTTCCCTGATCCGCCGCAGTGGTGGGGAACGTTTCACGCCACCTACACCGGGGTAATCCAACCGCGACCTGGACAGGATATGACCTTTCTGGATGTAAAGGGAAGTGGCAAGCTGGTTGGCACGGTGATCAACTTTTCCGCCCCGGATAGCACTCTGGAAGGTGATCCACATATCTACCTGGATGAGAGCAAGACACCTCAGATCGCGGTCACAGGGACCGAAGAGTGGGGCCTGGGCGGGAACTACTGGAATGGCGGACACCAGGTTTCACTTCCTCTGGGCGGGTTGCCGAGCAGTATCGACAATCCACCCGGCACGAATATCGACGGAGCTGCGCTCTACCGCTTCCTGGTCGCGGACAGTATTCCGTTTAATCGTCATCTTCTTGTACGCTGGGAGCACGGCGGTCTAGATGAAAGCACACATCCCTATCGTGCCACCACTTTGTGGTATGGTAAGCTAGCGCAAACCGCCTTGCTCAGTGATGACACGTTGCCGGCAGCGCCTGCCAGTCGCCTTGCACATCACTACGCAGCAACCGGCGAGCGAATCTACCAACTCACTGCCGCATATGAATACCTTGTGCATAATCCACTGATTACTGCGGCAGGGACCACATTGACCGGGACAGCCAGCTTTACGATGCAGCTTGACCGGCACAACGTAGGCGCATTCTTGCGTCGCACCTTCGACGATTGTGTTACCGATCAGCGCGCGAATATCTATCTCGATGGCAACTTCGCGGGTACGTGGTACGATGCTGGCGCATCAAATGGGGCAGGCGTTGATGGGCACCGGCGCTGCTGGCGCGATGAAGATTTTCCTCTCCCCGCTTCTTTGACTGCCGGAAAATCGTCGGTAAACGTGCGCGTCGTGTTCTTGCCGACAACTGATCCGCGGAATAGTGATTGGACGGCTTTTCGCTATTCGTTGTATAGTTTTGTTATGCCTTCGTCCCCCTCTGCTTGACCCCTTAGGACTCTAGAATAAGAATGAACTTGCAAGGTTAGACTTATAAGCTTATACTTAGTAAATGAAAGGAGAAACATGTGGAGACACTACCGCTTGAAGTGACACGTGCCGCTGGTGAATTGCGCGCACTGGTCGGTCGTCTCTCTCGCCGCCTGCGGCAGACCAGCGTGGTTGGCGAAATGACACTCTCCCAGGCATCAGTGCTGAGCTTACTCGAACGGGAAGGCCCAGCAACCCCAGGTATCCTGGCCACCAGGGAGCATATTAGCCCACAGTCTATGGGGGCTATCCTCATCTCGTTGGAGGCGCTTGGGCTGGTCTCACGCATGCCAGACCCAACCGATGGGCGATCTCTCGTTATCTCACTCACCGAGGCAGGACTCCAGGCAGTTCAGGGCGCACGACGACACCGGGAAGAGCGACTCGCTCGTGCCCTTGCCGATAACTTCACTGCCGAAGAGCAACAGGTGCTTATCGCAGCACTTCCGCTTCTGGAACGCCTGGCGCGGTTGCTCTAAGGCGAGCTGCCATATCTGGACATGTTGGTAAGAGAGATGCCATTTCATGCATGCCGCGCCCGGGGCAGTCTCCGCCGCTAGATGGGACGAACATGACAGGAACACTCACACACGAACAAGTACAACGCACACATGATCGCCGCCGACGGCCAGTAGGGCCTCATTACAAATGGGTGGCATTGACCAACACCACGATGGGATCGTTAATGGCAACCATTGACGCCAGCATTGTGCTCATCGCGTTTCCCGCTATCTTCAAAGGGATTGGGATTAACCCACTGGCCCCGGGCGAAGCCAGCTATTTCCTCTGGCTTCTGCTTGGTTATATGGTCGTGACCGCCACGCTGCTGGTGACCTTTGGCCGCATCTCCGACATGTTCGGTCGGGTGCGCTTATATAACCTTGATATTCCAGATTGCAGGGATAGCCGGGTCGTTCATTGGCTTGATTGTCGGCGGCATCCTGGCTGCCATTAACTGGCGTCTCGTCTTCCTCGTCAGTGTGCCTATTGGGATCGCCGGAACCATCTGGGCATACACGATGTTGCGCGAAACAGCGACCATCCGTGAACACCAAAAGATTGACTGGCTGGGAAACGCGACCTTCGCGCTTGGCCTCACCATCTTCCTGCTGGGGATTACCTACGGTATTGAGCCATACGGGGGGTCGCCAATGGGCTGGGGCAACCCCCTGGTCATCGGAGCAATTCTTCTGGGCATCGTGCTTCTGGCATCCTTCATCTGGATCGAACTGCACGTGGACGACCCTATGTTCCGGCTCGATCTCTTCAAAATTCGCATGTTCGCTGCTGGGAATATCGCTGGCTTTCTCTCCGCTCTGGGACGTGGCGGCCTGCAATTTATGCTGATTATCTGGTTACAAGGCATCTGGCTGCCATTGCACGGCTATAGCTTTGAAGAGACCCCCTTGTGGGCAGGCATTTTTATGACCCCCCTGCTGATCGGCTTCATTTTGATGGGTCCTATCAGCGGTTACCTCTCGGACCGCTTCGGAGCGCGTCTTTTCTCGACGACTGGCATGCTGATCCAAATGCTCGGCTTCCTCGGGCTGACCTTGCTGCCAGCCAACTTCAACTATCCGCTCTTTGCCGTGCTGCTCTTCATGCTGGGCTGTGGTTCAGGCTTGTTCGCCTCGCCCAACACGAGTTCGATCATGAGTAGTGTTCCACCAGAGACCCGCGGGGTCTCCTCCGGCATGCGCGGCACCTTTCAAAATAGTGCCACCCTGGTCAGCATCGGCTTATTCTTCAGTATCGTCACCGTGGGATTGGCCTCAGCACTTCCTTCGACCCTCGCAACTGGGCTGATCACGAATGGCGTTCCCGACAAGACGGCTACAGCCATCGCGCATCTGCCCCCAACGGCTGCGCTCTTTGGTGCGTTTCTGGGGTATAACCCGATTGGAGAGCTCATACCGCCACCGGTGCTGCAAGCCATCTCGCCCGCACATCGGGCGATACTGCTCGGCAAGACGTTTTTCCCGAACTTGATCTCTACACCATTCATGGATAGCTTGCACGCGGTTTTCTATATCTCCGCGGCACTGTGCCTCATAGGGGCGGCAGCATCGTTACTGCGAGGTAAGCGTGTTGTCTACGGGCAAGAGAAACACTGAGCGAACAAAAGCTTCCTCTTGCTCATCTGTTGAAAGCGTGCTGGATTATTGCGCCAAAAGCAAGAGGCTGAGCTTGCCGGAACTACCGGTGTACATAACCAGGCAGCTCTTTAGACGGAGTGGCTGACTGCAAGGGGGCACCGGACGATTCACGAATGATCAATTGGGGCTGAAGGCGAACCACCTGTGGGGCAGCGTCACGCTTCTCCAAGCGTTCAAACAAGAGTTGAGCGGCTTTCTGTCCGATCTCGTAGGTTGGCTGGCTCACAGTGGTCAGTCGCGGATACATGACTGCAGCCCACTCGAAATCATCAAAGCCCACGAGTGCAATGTCCCCTGGGCAGCGCAGTCCCACCTGATTGATGGCTTGTAGAGCGCTAATGATCATCAGGCCGCTCGTCACGAAGAGCGCCGTGGGCCGCGCAGCTTCCCGGGTCAGCAGTTGAAGAGCAGCGCGCTCTCCTCCATCGATACGCGAATTGCCTTCGACGATCAGTGCTGGATCGAGAGGAATGCCGTGGGCTGCGAGCGCTCGCTGATAGCCGATTAGCCGCTCTTCTGTGGTGGTAATCCCGGGGAGACCAGTCACGATGCCAATGCGTTCGTGCCCAAGCGTGATCAGATGCTCGACCGCGTGGCGAGCGCCCGCCACGTTGTCGATGAGGACGGCATCGATGCACGCGTCGTCCGGGAGACGGTCGATGCCCACCAGGGGCAAGCGGTGGGCTGGCCAGGAGTGTAAATATTCGTGATTGCCCAGCGTGAAGGCCACGATCAGCCCATCGGCACGTTTGCTTTCCAGCAGGTGCATATAGCCCATCTCCTTTTTCAGGTCTTCGTCCGAATTGCCCAGGATCAAGGAGTAGCCGCGGGCATTGGCAACATCCTCCACGCCGCGCACGACACTGGTAAAGAAGGGATTGGTGATATCGGAGACGATCAGGCCAATGGTTTGACTGGTTTGCTTCTTTAAGCTTTGTGCCAGGCTATTGCGCTCATAGCCAAGAGCAGTGATACTTTCCTGCACCCGTTGTGCCAGGTTTGGACTCACATACTTATTGCGGTTGATGACAGCAGATACAGTAGCCACCGACACACCGGCGTGGGCAGCTACATCTTTGATCGTCGCCGGGCGGCCAGCCGACGCTTCCACATCTTTCATTTGCTTTGCTTCCTCCATGGAGCAACGGATCTTGTCCGTATGACGCCTCTTCTTCATATGCATCACAAGACGTCCTTGCAGCGTGGTCGTGTTGAGCGTTGAAGACGAGGGAGTACCGCCATTGGTACTCATTAGCGAGCATAGTGAACGCTATAATGCGTTTTCACAAAATAACCCGGATACCGGAACATCCACGGAAGGCCGATAAATCGGCGGTGTGCGCGATCAATCGGCACCTACTAGTGGCTGGATTCATTCGTTAATGTGCAAAATCGGCCCATACGGGTATCCGGATTATTTTGTGAAAAGTCATAATAACGTTTCGCTAATCGTTTCGCTCCTTAAAGGATATCATAGATACCGTGCCCTTGTCAAGTTATTTCACAAAATTTTTCAGCCTCATTAAGGCTTGACAGAGCGAGATGAATATGTTAAGGTAATCTGCGAAACGATTAGCTAATCGTTTCGCAGAA
>VBHS01000328.1 GCA_005881295.1 Chloroflexota bacterium | reverse complement strand
GAGGATGCCTGTTGCCAGCAGGAGGAGCAGGAGAAGAATGGCGCGCAGTGCATCCATGAGAAGCATGGTGGGACGCTTCTGCCAGCGATCGACAAAGACACCGGCAATCGGTCCGGCCCCGAGAGTGGGAAGAGCTGTAGCGACAAAGATGCCACTCACGGCGAGCGGTGCCCAACGTTGCTCACGTGCGATGGAGGTAGCGATCCAGAAGACCAGTGTGTAATCGAAGACGACATCACCCAACTTGGAAATGGCCTGAGCACTCCACAAGAGAGTGAAATCACGGTTGATGAGCAGCCTACGTTTTCTGGCTGCTTGTCTAGAGGCAGTTTTGCTGTTGTCCATATAGAGATCATCGAATAAGCGGGAGCGTTACCGGTCATACCTACGCGGATGCGCCTGCTGCCATTGCCAGGCATCGCCAATCATCGTGGCAAGGTCGGGCTTTTGTGGAGTCCAGCCCAGTTCATCGCGAATCTTGCGGCTAGAAGCGACGAGTATTGGAGGATCTCCAGCACGACGGGGAGCCTCAACAGCGTTGATAGGAACTCCCGTTACTTTACGAGCGGTCTCGATCACCTCGCGTACAGAAAATCCCAGGCCATTGCCAAGGTTATAGATCCGGTGTTCCCCGGCATGGACGCTGTCCAGTGCGAGCAGGTGGGCGCGTGCCAGGTCCTCAACGTGAATATAGTCGCGGATCGCGGTCCCATCGGTAGTGGGATAGTCGGTTCCGTAGATCTGAACCGCGGGTTGTTGTCCTGCTGCCACTGAAAGCACGATAGGAATAAGGTGCGTCTCGGGATGATGATCTTCTCCCCACTGCCCACTGGCTCCAGCAACATTGAAATAGCGAAGACTGACCGCCGCCAGGCCATGAGCAGCGACCATAAAGCCGATCATCTGGTCAATCGCCAGCTTCGATCCTCCATAGGGATTCGTCGGGCGAGGAACCGCTGTCTCGAGAATCGGTACCTCTTCAGGCTCTCCGTAGACTGCAGCTGTCGACGAAAAGACGAGGCGCGGTACGCCTGCAGTGCGCATAGCCTCCAGCAGATTCAGCGTACCGCAGACGTTGTTGCGGTAGTAGCGCTCTGGCTGCTGTACAGACTCGCCTACCAGGGACAACGCCGCGAAATGCAGCACACCGTCGAAGCCCATGCCAAGCACCTGATTCAACGAGGCTTCATTCAGCAGATTGCCCTCGATGAAGCGAGCTCCATCTGGTACAGCCTGGACATGTCCTTTCGAGACATTATCAAAAACGGTTACCTCGTGGCCAGCCTCGAGAAGCTGGGCAGTCATCACACTCCCGATGTATCCGGCTCCACCTGTGACGAGAAGTTTCATTTTACAACCTCCGCGCCAGCTGCTGGCTTGAATGTATAAAATACCGGTTGCTTGAAGCCGCGCGCTTCGAAGTTTTGCTGGACAGTATGTGCCAGCGCCTCAGTATCTTCAGGTTTGATCAGCGCAATAGCACAACCGCCGAAGCCCGCGCCAGTGAGGCGCGCACCAACGGCTCCGGACTGACTGGCTAGCTCGACAAAGGTATCCAACTCTGGCGTCGAAACTTCGTAATCGTTGCGCAGGGACCGGTGGGATGCGTACATCAGCTGCCCGAACTCTACAAAATCATGCCGCCGCAACGCTTCGACAGCCTCCAGTACCCGCGCATTCTCAGTTACGACGTGGCGAGCCCGTTTGAGTTCTTCGCCGGAGAGCCTGTCCAGGTCCTGTATTTGGGCATCGCGCAGCTCCTTGATGCCCAGTATGCGGGCTGCCTGTTCGCATGCCTGTCGACGGGCGTTGTAGCCCGTCGCGCCCAGTTCCCGGGAAACCTGGGTGTCGCAGACGAAGAGGGTGAGCCTGGCCTCGGTCAGGTTTAATGGAACAGGCTCTGCTTCAAGCGAGCGACAGTCTATCAGCAGAGCCATACCCGCCTGGCACAGGAGCGAGGCGTACTGGTCCATGATGCCGCTGTTTACGCCGACAAACGCGTTCTCGGCATGCTGACACAGCACGGCGAGGTCCTTCTTAGGAATCCTGAATTGGAGGAATTCATCAAGCGCGAGCGCGGTGGCAGCTTCGATCGCTGCAGAAGAAGAGAGCCCACCCGCCAGCGGGACATCTCCTGCAAACGCGCCCCGGAACGTTGGAACTTCATAGCCCTGCTCTTTCATTGCCCAGACGACACCGCTCGGGTAGTCCGCCCACGACCCCTCACGCTTGCCAAGGAGTTGGCGTCTCTCCTGAAAGTCGGCGGAGTAGAGTTGCGTATCACCATGTCCTATCGCCAGAGCAACGCGACGGTCTATCGCGCAGGGCAAGACGAATCCGCCATTGTAGTCAGTATGCTCGCCGATCAGGTTGACTCGCCCAGGGGCGCTGGCAACCAGGGCCGGCTTTTCCCGAAACTGTTCCTGGTATGCCTGAATGGCACGTTGCTCAGTCTGCCGCACAGGTACCTCCTTCATGTGGAATGAGCGTCGGTTTGCTCATCCTCCGCTGGTTGTCTTCCCTTTGCACGTTCGAACGCAGCACGAAGTTGTGTCGCCATTTCCTCTGGCATCTCATCGACAATAAAGGCTCCCGCCCCGCTCTCGCTGCCAGCGAGATACTTTAGTTTCTCTCTGGTCCTGTTCAAAGGATAGAACTCAATGTGGAAGTGTGCCACGCCTTCATAGTTCTCTCCATCGGTTGGAGCCTGATGCATCACCATCATGTAGGGAAGAGAGAAATTCCAGAGCGCATCATAGGAGACCAGCACCTGTTTCAAGACATGAGCCAGGTCGCGGCACTCGGCTGGTTCAAGGTCGGCGATCGAAGGCACACAGCGCTTCGCGTAGATGTGCATCTCAAAGGGATAACGCCCGAAGAACGGAACAAAGGCGGCGAAGTGTTCCCCTTCGACAACTATGCGGCTACCATTCCGCTGCTCCTCAGCCAGGATAGCACAGTGCAGGCAGCTGCCCGGGTGCGTCTCCCGGTATTCTCGGGCCGAATGCAACTCCTTTGCGGGCCGGGGAGGAATAAACGGGTAGCCGTATATCTGTCCGTGTGGATGATGAAGGGTCACTCCGATAGCTTCGCCCTTGTTCTCAAAGATGAAGACGTATTGAATTACATCAATAGCACCGAGATCCCTGTAGCGGTCAGCCCATACCTCCACAAGCTCGCGGATGCGCCGCTCCCCCATTTTCGCGAGCGAGCTGTTGTGGTTCTCTGAATAGACGACAACTTCGCAGAGTCCACGACCGGACGCGGTAGGAGTCAATTCACTGCCTGGCTCCTCGGGAGGTGGGGCGTCCAGGGTGTACGATGGGAAACGATTCTCAAACACGACGATTTGATAATGAGCGCGGGGGATTTCAGTGGGGTACCCTCCTTCCTTTGTAGGACACAGGGGACACCACTCAGCGGGCGGTAAGAATGTGCGATCCTGCCGCTGAGATGCATAGGTTACCCATTCCTTCAGGAGGGGGTCCCAGCGTAGCTGGCTCATTCCTCGCTTTCCTCCTCGTTCTCGTCATTCTCCTCGTCAAAGATATAGAAGATGATGTACCGCCCATCGTCCTTCTGTATGCGCTCTTTTCTCATGATAAATCTCCTATCTCGCACTCACATTCTAACGAGTCATTGAGCCAATAGTACTGCTACATCGCGTTCGTCTATTTCTATCTGTCTCTCAACCTCTTTTCCATTCAGCAGCGAGGTAAATTTCCCGGCTGGTAAGGCCGCCACTTCGGTTTTGTCGGTATGATTGAGGAAAAAGTACACAACACGTCCGTCGGCCCGCACACGCTGCGTTACCTCTATACCATTTGGAACGTTCAGCACGGGAGACACGCTAGCTTGCTGGCAAAGCAGACGCATCAGGCCCGCCAATAGCTCATTGCTTCCCTGCGTTGCCACATAATACGCCTGTCCCTGCCCAAATTGATGAACTGTCAGAGCAGGTCCCATGGCGTAGTAGTCATTTGCAAAGATCCCAATTGCCCGCGCTCCCTCGAGATGCACCACCTCTCCCCAAAGCGTACAAGGGTAGGTGCCTTGCAACGGACCCTCTTCAATCACGATCTGGTTGGTCATATTTTCTGTCCAGGGATCGAACTCCTCGACGTGTATCCCCAATAGTTTACGCAACTCGCCAGGGTACCCGCCTAACGCCACGCGATCATTCTGATCTACGATCCCGCTAAAGTACGTTGTCAGCAGTATACCACCCCGCTCGACAAACTGTTCCAGGTTCTTCGCTACCCCAGGACGAAGCATATAGAGCAAAGGAGCCACTACCAGGCGATAGTTAGTCAGGTCGCTATCAGGCTGAAGAATATCAACCGCTACATTCAGGCCATGCAGCGGGGCATAATAGGTCTTAATTTGTTCCCAGTAGTGCAAACGGTTGCTCGGCCTTTGCGGGTATTCGATTGCCCACCAATTCTGCCAATCCATGAGAATAGCAACCTGCGCAGTAGTACGTGACCCGACTACATCCGCTGAAAGTTGTTTCAACTCGGCTCCCAGTTGTGCCGCTTGCTGGAAGATACGATTGTGTTCATTTCCCTCATGCGTCACAACCGCACTGTGGAACTTCTCTGCCCCCGCCTGCGATTGCCGCCATTGAAAGAACATGATGCCATCAGCACCATGCGCAAGATTCTGATAACTGAGCATGCGCATACGACCTGGTCGCTTGTGGGGATTTTGCAGCATCCAATTCACCTGGCTGGGACTCTGTTCCATGAGGAGATAGGGCTGCCCGCCTTTCAACGAATGCATGAGATCATCCGTAATTGCCGTTTCCCAGGCGGGAACAGTATTAGCAGGATAACTATCATTTGAGATGATATCCAGGTGTGGTGCCCAGGCGAAATAGTCGACCGGTTTGAAGGCCCCCATAAAGTTGGTGGTGATCGGAATTTCAGGAGTGATCTCGCGTAAAATGCGTGCCTCCGTGAGGTAGCACTCAAGGAGCGAGTCAGACATGAAACGCTGGTAGTCCAAGACTTGTCCTGGATTGCTGTGTGTAGGTGAGATGCGAGGCGGCAGCACGTCCTCCCAGGCATAGTAATGTTGACTCCAGAAATCGGTTCCCCAGGCAACGTTCAAGCTATCGAGCGAATCATAGCGTGCCTGCAGCCATTTCCGAAAAGCGGCGGCGCACTGGTCGCAATAACAAGCCGAGACATGGCATCCATATTCGTTATTGACATGCCACAGTTTCAGCGCCGGATGGGTAGCATAGCGCTCGGCCAGTCGCCGCACCAACTCAGTCGCTTCACGCCGAAAATCGACACTATTGGGGCAATAGTGCTGACGGGAACCATGACTGAGTCGCGTTCCTTCACGCGTGACGGGTAACATGTTGGGATAAAGACGGCTCATCCATGTCGGTGGGGAGGCCGTTGCTGTCGCCAGGTTCGCGGCAATATCATT
>VBHS01000327.1 GCA_005881295.1 Chloroflexota bacterium | reverse complement strand
GTCAATGGCAAGAGTTCTCGTTTAACCCCCACCGAAGGCAAACTCCTGCATTTGCTGGCGATCAATGCCAATCATGTCTGTACAGCGAATCAAATTGTTTCCTATGTCTGGGGCTTTAGCAATGATGGAGATACCAGTTTAATCAAGGCGCATATTCGTCATGTGCGACAGAAAGTGGAGCCCGATCCCAATAAGCCATGTTATATTCTGACGGTTCCTGGTGTAGGCTATTCGCTGGTGCATCATCCGGTGGAGGAAGGCCGCACCAAAGAAGTCATCCAAACCTTGCGCGTGGTCTCGGGGTGAAATCATTAAGCGCTAACTGAGAACCAATTTTCCGCTTTGAGGTCAATAGCACCGATTGGGAAGTGATACCAATCGGTGCTATTGGCCGTTTTGTTGCTATTGGGTTGACATGTAGTGACTTCTTCACGCGAAAGTATTTTTGACACCATACTTTCGCAGGTATCAACATCGTATATGCATACTGATCTATTATACTTCCCCTTGTTGGCGTCCTCATAGTGATAATGAACATCGCATTTTTCATCTCTCAATCTGGTGGATATTACATCTTAAGACAGCGAAAGAGATGGTAACATATGTGAACAGCTTCTATGGGCCACGTTTTGACACATTGAGGTGGGTGCCGCTCCGCTACAGGAGTATGTTGCCTCTTGATGTGATGAAGCAGTATCAATGTATTGTAGTTGGCGCTACGCAAAGAGAATTGACTGTAGCCTTTACTGCAGAGCAAAATAAGGTAGTAATCAGGGCTCTCCAGAAGCTAACAAGTCTTAATATTTTCCCAGTCCTGGTCCAACCAGCAAAATTCCGCCTGCTCATGCATCGGATTGAAGCATATGAGCAACACCGGCATGACCTGGATTGGCCCTACTATGTTCATTGGTATTTCACTCACTCAATAGTAGAGTACGTTTTAACTGAGCAGGTGTTGCACAAACAGCAAATTGTTGAGGAACCATGGGAATATGAATAGCGTAGATATATATCCATCCACCAGAGAGCGGTCAGGGATCCCTGACCGCTCTCTGGTGGATGGATATATATCTACACAGTGTTAGTTTTCATGCTCCCCCACGTTTCTTGATTACGACAGGAACGGTGAGAAAAATAAGTTTGATATCTTCCCACAAAGATTGTCGCTGTAGATAAGCGATATCCATTTCGACCATATTTTCGAAGGTCACGCGGCTGCGCCCGTAGATCTGCCATGGCCCTGTCAACCCAGGATTACCGGAGAGGCGGAGCTTGTGGTGGAGACTATAGAGTTCAGCTTCAAAAGGAAGCGGCGGCCGTGGTCCAACCAACGACATTTCACCACGTAAGACATTCAAAAATTGGGGCAGCTCATCAAGACTGGTTGAACGGATAAATTTACCTACTTTCGTGACGCGAGGATCATTATATATTTTATATGGTGAATTTGTATCATTATTGAGTTTGCTACCATTCATATAATGCTTAATAGCCTCACGATGTTTACTGTCATCGTTTTTGACGTACATCGAGCGGAATTTGAGCATCTCAAATTCGGCGCCGTTACGCCCTACTCGTTTCTGACGGTAAAGGATAGGGCCTTCTGAATCCGCGAGTATCAACAATGCAATGACCGCACTAAATAGTAGAACGGGTACAGCAATACATAGAGTAAATACGATATCTAGAACTCTTTTGGCTCGTTCATAACTAAGTTTAAGGCTAATTGTTTGTATAGGCGCTGTCTGAACTGCCATAGTACCCTCCACTCCTTACTTTCTAGCTGCTTCTACCAATGATGTTCTATTAATGAGCATAACCAAATTGAGTGCATAACAGGTATGCAAAGATATGTAGAAATGGTAAAAAGCAAAGGGAGAGGTTAACATGAACACACACCCAAAAACAGAGGAATTGTATTGAAAAAAGCGGAGTTACTGTTGAACTTACAATCCTTTAGTAACTGAAAAACTGTTCAGCGAGGAAGGGCTGACGTGCTCGTCCTGAGTACAGGGATATCCCGCCTGATATCAAATTTCAGCAAGGAATGCGCCCGCCGAATCGCCTCTTCCACTGCGGCAGGACTATCGCCACGGGCAAAGATGAAGCCGAGATAACTTGCCCCCTCCGGTAAAGGTACAAGAGGATGATGCAATTTTGCGGTGATTTCAACGCCTGTAATCAGTGGCACGGCTTGCGCTTTTTCCACTCCATAGACAGCTTTAAGCATACCAGCCGCAGGAATGGGGATCATCATCACAGCGCTGGCGCGTTCCTCACGTTCGATAGAGCTGATTTCTTCGCCGATGGCCTGGCGTAAAATGAGTTCCTCCAGGCACATGCCAGCCCCAAACTCCAGGATGGTCGAGCAGAGCCCTCCGATGGAACGTCCAGCGATTTCTAACATCCAGGGTCCCTGCTCGTTGACACGCAGTTCGGCATGAACAGGTCCCTCGCGTAATTCCAGAGAAGCAGCTGCTATTGTCACACAGCAAGCAATATCTTCTTGAACCTTCGCAGGTAAGCGCGATGGAGTGACATAGATGGTCTCCTCAAAAAAGGGACCATCCAGTGGGTCTGGTTTATCAAAAAGCGCCAGCACCTTCAATTGTCCGCGTGTCAGTATGCCCTCCAGGGCTACCTCAAAGCCTGGTATGAAGTCTTCAACCAGCACGTGGTCATGTTTTGAAAATCCCTCAGAGAACAGAAGGCGCTTCAAGCGGTTGAAAGCAGTCACAAATCTAGCAGGATCATTGGCGCGTATCACACCTCTACTGCCCGAGAGGCGTAACGGTTTGACCACGCAGGGATAGGTCACTTGCCCAGCGATCCAGGCAGGATCATCACCAAGGACAAAGGGATGAAAGACGGGACAGGGCGCGCCACCTTCTGACATCAAAGTGCGCATCAACAATTTGTCGCGCGCTGCTTCAGCCGCTTTAGGCGAATTATGGGCTAAACCTAATGCTGCGCTAGCAAGAGCTGCCAGTTCACTTGCTGCATCATCGACAGAAAGAATGGCCGTAATAGGATGTTCTTTCGCGTACTCGACGATCGTCCGCACAGAAGCTACAGGTGCAGCAAAATCAACGCCAAGGGGGACATGCCAGTATTCTGCCAGGGTCTCCGGCAGATCAATTCCCACCACTACCTCGAGATTCAGCTTTTTAGCAGCACTTAAAAACGCTCCAGCACGATAAGTGGCAGGAGACATCAGTAATACAACACGTTTCTTTTCCGCGTTCTCCGGGTTCATCTGCTTATTCTTCCCTATCCTGTTTGACTTCAACCTGAAAACCTCTCGATTTGAGCGCTGCCGCCAGGCCAAATAACCGCTCGTCACCATGCACCAACCAGACGAGTTCAGTGCCTTCCCAGTGGCATTCGTACCAAAACACCACACTTTGCGCTTCACATAAATATTACCACACTCTTGCGCCAGATCAATCCTCGTTGCTACCAACGGTATCACCTGGTGCAGCGCAACATTACAGAGAAAGCACAGAAAACCAGTTCATATTAGACGGAAAGACAGTGAAGCGGTATGATAGGTAAGAGACACTCAGGGTTATGCTTTTTAAAGAGACGCGCTATAACGCCGTTTTCTTCTGTAAACAGAACACTTTTGCAACCTTTGGCTATAGGAAGGAGCTGCTTCTATGTCGACGCTTACTTTTTTGATTGATGTCGATAACACACTGATCGATAATGACGATGTAAAACGTGATTATGATATGCACCTCCAGGCCGAGATGGGTTCGGCACTGGCGGAACGCTTCTGGGATATTTATGAGCAAGTTCGTAAAGAGCGCGGTGTTGTAGATATTCCACTTGCCCTGCAGAGGTTTCGAGAACAAACATCGCTTGAGGAACTGGATGAGCAGACATACCTTCATGTCCACTCTATCTTTGACAACTATCCTTTCTCTCAGGCTCTTTACCCCTATACTCTCGAAACGCTGGCGTATCTACGCACTATCGGCCTTACGGTAATCGTCTCAGATGGTGACTAGTTCTTCCAGTCGGAGAAAATAATCTCTAGCTACCTGGCTGAAACCGTCGAAGGTCGGGTATTGCTGTATGTCCATAAACAAGAGCACCTGGACGAGGTTATGGCGATGTATCCTGCCGACCACTACGCGATGATCGATGATAAACCACAAATTCTGGTAGATTCCAAAGCAATTATGGGGAAGCGCCTGACCACCGTATTCGTCCAGCAAGGGAAATACGCGGAAGAGCAACCACCCGGTTTCATGCCTGATATCAGCGTCTTACATTTTGCAGATTTGCGTTCTTACAAGGCTGACCAATTCTTTGCCACGCATTAGGGTAGGAGCCTGCTTCTTTCATTTCAGCAGGCCTTAAATCTTGAATATGATTCTTCTTTAGACTTTATGGTATAGTAGAGACAAACTAGCTGTTGAATTGAGTCCTTATGAGAAAACATCCAAGCGCACGAGCCACGATCAGCATCAAAGCGAGGCATACACTCTATACGGACGTTTGCCAGCGTCGATATATTGAGGCATGTGGGCTTTTGCTAGGTCACATAGACGATCTGGGCAACTGGCATATTGAGCAGGTACACCCGCTACCTAACATATATAACTCCCCCGTCTACTTTGAATTCGCTCCAGAAGATGTTCTGGCCGTTGAATTAGACCGTCCTGGAGAGATTATCGGAGTATATCATAGTCATCCCGGCGGATTGAGAGTCGCCAGTAGTACTGACCGGGAAAATATGGAACGGGTGAATAAAGAACAGCAGATCCCCTGGATCTGGTTCATCCTCAGTGGCCCTTTCAATGGAAGGGTTCAACAAGATGATGAGCAAGGTACGAGCTCGTCTCTAATTGCTTACCATCACTATGATACAATGGGTTTGCAGCAAATATCGCTCGAATTCGAGGAAACCCAGGATGAGCACGCATAAAAGCTCTGAGATAATCGGGTCAAAGGGTAGTCATATCAGTACAAATGCGTTATAATCGACGCTGGTTGGTACAATAGTATCGGCAAAAACAGGTTTTCGACGCGATCAGGAAAAGGAACCAGGTAATGAGATGCCCAAAGTGCGGTAATGAGGTTAGTCAAGACGAAGCGTTCTGTGGGCAATGTGGCACACCCACAAGACCACTACCACAACGAACTGAAATGGTACAGGCACCGCGCAGTGGACTTCTACAAACATATAATCAGAATAATTCTCCCACTCCGGAGGTTGCCCCCGATGCGTACGGTACAAGTCCGATACCTCCAGCCAGCGCATACAATCCCAATATGCCTCCCTTCCAGGGCGGCTCGATGGCTCCTCCTAACCAAACGCCAATTATAACTCCTTCCGATCCTCGTCAACAGACCGACTTCTATCAGGACGCTACCGAAGCAATGTCGTCATTGCCACCGAATGCTGGTCAGAGCTACCCAGCCAATTATCCACCACAGAGCTATGGAGGTGCACCTTTACAGGCGGGATATCCCGGCACAGGACAATACGGCTCTTCTCCACAAGGGCAGCTTTACCAGGCTGGAAATCAGGTACAGCCTGGCTATTCATCAGTTCCTCCCTATGCAGGCGGGCAGAACTATACTGGTTATCCGCCGCAGCCTGGACTTACACCTCCACCGATAAAAAAACAAAATAACACAGCCTTAATAATCGTGATAACCTTGCTCGTATTGGCGCTGATAGCGGTGATCTTTTTCGGCACACTTTACTTATTACGTGGGCATTCTGCTCCAAAACCAACTGTTACACCAACACCCATACCAACGATTGCACCTACCTCTACACCGACGTCCAATCCTACACCGACAGCTACATCCAACCCAACGCCTTCACCTACAGCCACACCCGCACCTGACGCGAATTTCTCCTGGTGTGATGTGTCATGCACGAATAATGGATTTATTGTTGAGTACCCAAATGGCTGGAATCAGGGGCAAACGAGCGACAAAACTGGTGTGCAGTTTCTCAACCCTACTCAACAAGATCAGTACGCTGCGTTCAAAGTTCCCACAATCCAGGGAGAGGCTAATGCCAGCAACCTGGTCGACGCGGACTTGCAAAGTGTTTATGCTTCCAAGACAGGCTATACAGCTCCTACTTCAAAATTGGTCACTACTATCGGTGGTGAAACCTGGACTTACGCTATCGCATACTACCAGTTGAACGGCCAGAAGGAGCGGGTTGAAGTCTTTGCCACTATTCATGCTAAGAAGGGCTACGTGATTGAACTACAGGCTGCTGATAGTCAGTTTGATGCAGTGAATACGCAGTATTTTTCCATTATGATTGCTCGCTTCCAGTTCCTGTCGAGTACATCTTAGTATTTACTAGAGACAGACGGAGGTACGGGTGAAATTTTTTCTAATCATACTGGTTTTTATCAGTGGCATGACGAGCCTGGCACTTGAAATGTGTGCTTCACGCCTGCTAGCAGCGTACTTTGGCACATCGCTTTTCATCTGGGCCAATCTCATAGGACTGATCTTAGTCTATCTGACCGTTGGCTACTTTATTGGTGGTCGTCTTGCTGATCGTTATCCATCCGAGCAGGTACTCTGCACGATTACCGCGATGGCGGCACTCTCTATCTCGATCCTTCCGTTCATCAGCCAGGTTATCCTTACATGGTCGATTACGGGGCTGGAGCAAGTCTCGGTGAGCATCTTCTTCAGTTCTTTACTAGGAACTATCCTCCTTTTCGCAGTCCCCGTGACTCTGCTTGGGCTCGTCTCTCCCTTCGCAATTCGCCTGGTGACAAAGGAGGTTGGGAGAAGCGGAAAGACAAGTGGTTCCCTCTACGCGATATCAACGTTTGGCAGCATTCTTGGGGCGTTTCTTCCCGTACTGTGGCTCATCCCGGCCTTTGGCGTACGTCGCACGCTGCTCATCTTTGGAGTAATATTGTTCGCCGCTTCGCTGTGGGGCCTGAGATCGCGCTGGCGACCTGCATTTTCCCTGGTTCTCATTGCGCTGGTCTTACCACTGGGTCCACTCAAGAACATACCAGACTTAATCTATGAACAAGAATCGCTCTATAACTATATTCAGGTAACCCAACTGCCCGATGGAACGAGAGAGCTTATCCTGAACGAAGGGCAGGCGATCCACTCGATTTATTATCCCAATCCTAAAACCGTCTTAACGGGTTGGTACTGGGATTATTTTTTAGCCGCGCCGTATTTCAATGCAGGCTTCACGCCACAAAAATTGCATCGTGTTGCTATTATCGGACTCGCCGCGGGCACTATTGCTCACCAGTTCACCAAGGTATATGGTCAGGTTTCCATTGACGGGGTGGAGATCGACCCCTCTATTGTCGACGTGGGACGCAAGTACTTCGCGATGAATGAACCTAATCTCCATGTGCACATCCAGGATGGTCGCACTTATTTAGAGACAACTCAGGCACAATACGACGTGGTAGCTATTGACGCATTTCAACAGCCATATATTCCATTTCAATTGACGACGCGTGAGTTTTTTTCTACTATTCGTTCCCACCTGTCTTCAACGGGTGTAGTAGCGCTTAATACAGCGCATACCACCCATGATTACAGGTTAGTGCAGGCCTTTGTCAATACGATGAGCAAGGTTTTTCCAAGCGTCTACGTATTTGACGTTCCTGGTACGTTTAACACCGAGATCATGGCGACAGTCCAACCTACCTCCATCACGACATTTCGCCAAAATCTGGCTCAATTTACCCCATCGAGTATCATGGGGCAGGTCGCCAGCGAAGTGTCTGCGGTAGTTACGCAGGGGCACAGCGATGGAGGGATGGTCTTTTCTGATGACCGTGCCCCTATTGAACAAATTACTGACCAGTTATTGCTGAACTATATACAACAACACTAACAAGTGCTATTGACACGTACCAAAAATCTGGGGTATTGTACCAATGGCACTGTACCATAGACGAGAGGGATTCCACAATGGCGGTAGTTGCAGTCATCGGTGCACAATGGGGAGACGAGGGCAAAGGGAAGATTGTAGATGAATTATCAATGCACACTCAGTATGTCGTACGCTACCAGGGAGGGAGCAACGCGGGACACAGGGTAGTACATGATAAGGGCGAATTCGCCTTTCGACTCGTACCATCAGGTATTCTCTACCCCAATACCACCTGCATTATTGGCAATGGAGTGGTAGTTGACCCTAAAGGCCTCATTGCCGAGATGGACGAACTCAAGCGGCTCAGCGTTGATATTTCTCATCTGTATATCAGTGAACGAGCGCATGTCGTCATGCCTTATCATTTTTTACTGGATCGACTCGAGGAACAGGCACGAGGATCAGATAAAATTGACAGCACTCAACGTGGTATAGGCCCTGCCTATGTGGACAAACACGCGCGTATCGGCATACGTATGGCAGATTTGCTCGACGTCGACACATTTCGCGCGAAACTATCCAACATCCTGCAACAAAAGAACCGTATGATTACCCAGATCTACGGTCAACCGCCGCTCTCACTTGAGGAGATTCATGGTGAGTATTTCGGCTACGGGCTCCAACTACGGCCGCATATTATTGATACACAATCGATGCTGCATGAAGCGGTTTTTGAACGTAAGATGATCCTCTTAGAAGGTGCACAAGGCGCTCTTCTCGATATAGACTTCGGTACCTATCCCTACGTCACATCATCTTCGACAATGGCTGCTAATGCCGCAGGCGGAGCGGGATTATCTCCGCGTTCAATCGACCGGATCATCGGTGTATACAAAGCCTATATCACGCGTGTCGGTAATGGGCCCATGCCGACTGAACTCTTCGATGACAGTGGTCGCGAATTACGAGCTCGTGGGCACGAATACGGGACAAATACGGGGCGAGAGCGCCGTTGTGGCTGGTTTGATGCCGTAGCGGGGCGCTTTGTGTCACAGTTAAACGGTCTAGATTCCGCCGTTATCACCAAGCTCGATGTACTCGACACGTTCCCTTCCATCAAAATCTGTACTGCCTATCAACTCCATGGGAAAATCATTCACAGCTTGCCGGCGAGCATGAGTGATCTCGCCGCCTGTGAACCTGTCTATGAAGAGGTCGAAGGGTGGCAATGCGACACCACAGACATTTGTACTTACGACGGCCTCCCTCTGGCCGCGAAGATGTATCTGAAGCGCCTGGAAGAGTTGATCGAAACGCCTATTGCTATGATCTCGGTAAGCCCACAACGAGGCAAAACGATCCAGGTGAAGGACGTGCTAGCATTGCAGGAACACG